>JBKCFX010000512.1:0-5257 GCA_046303595.1 Bacteroidia bacterium | reverse complement strand
ATTTGTGATACTTAAACAAATAAAACACCATTGAATATATAAAAAAAAGAAACAGTAACTTCTAAAGGTTTGTGATTAAGAGCCTTTGTTTATTTTTGTGCCCATCAACTAAAATCTAAAACAACATGAAAAAAATTCTTTTTGCATTCCTAACAGCCGGAATGTTTGTTTTCTCGTCTTGCGCAGACGAATGTAAAGATGTTACCTGCGAAAACGGAGGTACATGTAACGAAGGTGTTTGTGAGTGTCCTGCGGGTTATGTAGGAGATTTGTGTGAAACAAAAGAAAACGAAAAATTCGTTGGAAGTTGGAAATACAATGAATCTTGCGACGGGGCTGTTGTTACAGATTTTCCTGTTTCTATTACAGAAGCTTCAAGTTCGCCTTCAAAAATTGCAATAAGTGGATTCGGTGGCTTTGAGTGCTCAGGAGCTAACATTATTGTAGAAGCATCTGTTTTGGGCAATGATATTACTTTATCGTCTAACCAATCATTTTGCAGCGGTGGCCTTACAATCAATTCCGGAACGGGTTCAATCAATGCTTCAGGCAATTCAATTTCGTTCTCTTACTCCTACACGTTCAATGGATCTACCGGAAATTGCTCTGGTACTTACACGAAAATCTAATTAGGGTATTTTATTTATACCTCAAAGCCGACTTCACAAGAGTCGGCTTTTTTATTCGTGTGATTTAAGAGATTGTATGCAAACAATCCGCCACTAAAAAAAGCAAAGCAAATTGCGTTGTGGAGAGCCTCGCCCTATTATTTTGATTTGCAACGTTTAGGATGTTTCCGCAAACCCTTAATTAAATTTGAAACAATGAATGGAATTACGAAATAGATACAAGGTAATACACAAAACACCTGTATCATCAACTAAAAACACATCTTCTACTCGAGACTATAAAATAAAAAAGTCGCCCGAAGGCGACTTTTATGCTCTTTAGAATTGCTGTTTAATTACATCGGTTTTCCACCCTTTGTTACTTTTCCACCACTGGCCGGAGCATCAGATTTTTTATCAGAACCACCCATAGAAGAGCCTCCTTTTGTAACTCCAGTCGAACCACCCTTCACAGGCTCTTCCTTCGGAGCTTCTGTCTTCGGCTTCGATCCACCGCCAGAAGATTTTCCTCCCTTAGATGTTTTTGCAGCAGCTTCTGCCTCAGCGGCAGCAGCTACAGCAGCCAATGAGTCGGCCATACGCGCAGAATCTGCAGCAGCCTGAGCTTTAGCAGCAGCTTCAACAGCAGCCAATGAATCAGCCACACGCGCAGAATCGGCTGCAGCTTTTGCCTTATCGGCATCGGCGTTACCGCCGCATGACGCAAGCATTACCACTCCGGCTGCAAGCATCGCAATTGTTACTTTTTTCATTTTTTAATTGTTTTCAGTTTGAAACACAAAATTATATAAATTATTGTATCGACTCCGAAACAACTTATCAACCTAAAAATGTTTCTAACGAGAATCTATTTTGTTGGCGAAGTGTGCAAAAAATATCAATTAGCGCTTCACTACTTGACTGAGTTGCTTAATAAACGCTTCGTCAATCTTAATGTATTCCAGCATTCGGTTCGACTTCTGATTGAGAAGTTCAAACTTGGCAAAAAGCTGTGTGATTTTTTGATCGACTTGCCGAGCCGAGGAGCTCATTTGCAAGGACAGAATTTTATAAAACACCAGTGCATTTTCGTAGCCCATATCATCCTCGATCTCACGAATCTTCCTGGTAACAGACCGCAGCAAGGATGTAGCCGGATCGTACTTGTTAATCATCGAATAATTCAATGCCAAGAGCAACTTGATCTCAATTTCGGTATGTGGATAATTTTTAAAACTCACATCGTTTATCAAGCCGTTCAAAACCTGCACGGCCTCTTGATACTTTTTTGCATAGAATGCAGATGCGGCAATGTATTTTGTGTAATTAATGTAATTCGGAACATCCTTTTTATCAGGCTCATATGTTCCCAAAGCCATTTTATTAAATTCGTATAAATCGGCCTCTGTTCCTAATTCAATATGGCGCTCAATTTTCGAAATAAGAAACTTTGTGGTAAAAGCACAATGATTAAAGAGAAGGAATGAAGGTATTTTTTTGTCTATAACATCAAAATACTTTGCTTCCTTTTTGGGAAGATTCAACTTGTGGTAGTACTCAAACGCCAGAAAATTATACACCATCTGAAGGAATTGATAATTGGTGTCTTTGCTATATGTACTAAATACTTTTTCCATTTTGAGCAAAACATCTTCAATTGGCTCATCATCACGAATTGCATCCGTATTCGGAATATACAGGGCAAATGAAACATCAACAATACTTTTATAAATCTGCAGGTGATGTGAATCATACAAGCTGCAAATATTCGACATCTCCTGCTTCACCAAAGCAAGAAAATCGATTTGCGATTTATTCCGAGAAACATAATAATCGCCCAATGTTTTCATGAAGGTATTGAGCAAATCTTCGGCCTTATCCAGTGCAATTGTATAGGCCAAATGTCGGTTGTACGCTTGCGTGTATTCGTAGTATTTTGGCGAATGTATGTGTAGTTTTTTCAACGCATTGTAAACCGACGACAATTCATAGGGCATGTCGTAGTTCTGCAATTCAGATTCGAGCTTGGTAAGAATAGCTATTGCAGTATCACGGTGAGTGTCATAAATAAGTGTTGGAATGTTCGCAACCTTTCGCAACAAGTCGATAATTGGTGTCGACATGTTATTGGTGAGGAAATCCTGAATCTTATCGAACAGGCGAGACTTTAATGTATAATACGCAGAGATATTAACCTGAAGCATCCCCTGAATTTCATCGTCGGTATACTTATTCTCGCGATACAACTGAAGAAGTCGAAGATATTTGTCTGCCTTGGTTTCAACGAATTGTTTGCACAGAGCTTCATATTCTTCTTCCTTTAATTGCAGGACAATGCTCTTGAATTTAATCATACTTTGCCTTTTGGGTTCGAATATAGGCGAATTCTGAAATTAAACCCTCAGTTTTTATTAATTTTCATCAACAGTATGTGTCACCGAACCCGGAACCGTTTTTACAACTTCCCAGCTTCCATCCGCTGTTTCGCGTTCAATCATATAAAAACCAACCCCATGGGCGCCCCAACTTTCGTAAGGTGTCCAACTCAAATTAAAGTGTAAATCATCGGCGGCCTCAACCTCCAGTACAATATTTTCGCTTGTTTGGCCTTCAATACCCAACTGATTGCAACTATTTGTCGCCATTACTGCATAATAATATTTATGCTTGTGCACATTCACCTGATGATCAACAAACTCGTTCTGATACTCAGAAACCGTAGTCAAGAGGGTAAAATTCACATTGTCGGTCGAACGGTAAATTCTGTAACCGGTAACCTTATCTCCCATAATTTGCGGCACAGTCCATTCAGTTAATATCGATTCATCATTTACAACTGTAGAGCGGGTTAGATCAACCTTCTGGTTAGCAAAAAGATTCTGAATGGGTGCACAAATATCATAATCAGAATTCGACTCTACGTGGAGTTGACCATTCAGCGCTTCTGCAACAACAAAATAACGGTAAGGCTCTGAACAATACACCGTGCTGTCGATAAAATGCGTTGAATCGCCGGATACAGTTCCCAGATCGGTTGCAAGTGTTCCGTCGGCATTCGCTCTGAAAATACGATACGTTTGTGGCTGTTTACCGAGATAGGGTGTCCAGTTTACATCAATCGTGTTGTTTTCAAGCGTTAACACTTCAATATTCACGGTACAATGCTCAATCAAATCGGCTGTGTTTACAGAATATCCGCAACGGTCGCGCGTTTCGAGGCGATAGCAGTATACATTGTCGAATGTATTCAGTGATGTACTTTCGAATGATAAAATGTGGGCATCTGTAATTGAAGTTAACAACACCCAGTCGGTGGTACCCTGCAGGCGCTGATAGAGATCATAGGAACCAAAATCGGGAGCCGTTGATTCTTCCCATTCAATCAAAACAGACTGTGAACCTGAAACTGTAACGCGAAGAATGGGTGTAACAGGAGCCGGCAGCGTATCATAAACCTGAACTAATGATGGAATAATCAGGGTGTCGGCACAACCATTTGCATTCATCACCTGAAGCTCTACAGAATAGAAGCCGGGATTGTAATAAACTTCTGTCGGATTTATTTCTGCTGTTTCCGTACCATTTCCCATTACCCAAGTGTATGTTGGATTCTCGGTCTGGTACGATGTGTTGCTGAAACTAACCGAAAGCGGGGTGCAGCCTTCGGAATGGTCGATATTAAAGCCGGCAACCGGAACGAGCAAGGATGTAAACCCATCCATTGTGGCGGTATCGCTGCAACCAAACTGTGTAGTTGCAATAAGTTCAACCGAATAAACCCCGTTTTGATTGAACGTAAAATCAGGATTTTCGAGTGTACTTGATCCCATCGAACCAAAATCCCACAAATAGGAACTTGCACCTTCAGAAGCGTTGGTAAACTGTGTATGCAATGGATTACAGGCAATCATTCGGTCGGCTGTAAATGCTGCGCTGGGGAACGGATGAATGGATACCGGAACAGGAATCGTGTAGAATGCACTGCACCCCAATGTATCTTCAGAAAACAACGTAATTACGTAGCTACCTGTATCTGAATAGGAAAATGTCGGATTTTGTTCGTTGCTTGTTGAACCTTCTCCAAAGTTCCACTCCCATTCAACGGCACCATTTGAAAGGTCTGTAAATTGAACCGTTGCGCCAATGCAATTATTCAGAGCCGAAACACTAAACGATGTTGCCGGTCCGAGCACCGTCACAAAATCGGGCATAAACAAGGTATCGACACAGCCCGAAGCAGCAGTTACTACAAGTAGAACATCGTATACGCCGGGATTTTCATACAATTTTACCGGATGCTGAACGGTTGATGAAGATCCATCGCCAAATTCCCAGTACCACGCAACGGCCTCTTCAGAATTATCAAAAAATTCTACGATTGAAGGCGCACAGTTGGCAGGCGTAGGAGAGCTAAAGTTGGCCGTTGGCCCATTAACATAAATAGGAACCACCATGGATACCGTATCGCGGCAGTTGTCTTCTGTTGTAACAATTAATGTTGCTGTATAATTTCCATCAGCCGTATAAACATGCGACACACTGGGACCATTACCCATTGAGCCATCTCCAAAATTCCACTCCCAATCCACCATGCCATCAAGGGTTCCCGAAAATTCAACATGCAAAGGATTGCAAAACCCGGTGTATTC
>JBKCFX010000511.1:0-9888 GCA_046303595.1 Bacteroidia bacterium | reverse complement strand
TCTACCTTTACTGGCAGATCGTTTATTGGACAACAAAACTTGCACGAAACCGTTTGCTGTAGCAAATGCTCTAAATATTGTCCACCACCAAACTTGAAAAAGCTGCATCTTTCCTGTTGTGCGCTTCAATCACAGCAAATCTAAACGGACAGAATTTATTAAATCAAGCTACTAATGTCATCAACAATGCCACCCAGAATTCGAGTGGCAGAGGCTCAAATCTGAGCAACGATGAAATTGTTAAGGGCCTCAGAGAAGCCTTGGATATTGGCTCCAAGAATGCTGCCGGATCGGCCTCAAAACGCGACGGCTTTCTTAAAAACAATCTGATAAAAATTCCATTTCCCAAGGAAGCCAAAGTGGTAGAAACCAAGGCGCGTCAATTGGGAATGGGTTCTCAGGTCGATCGCTTTGTAACAACCATGAATCGCGCAGCCGAAGAAGCATCCAAAGAAGCGGCCCCGGTTTTTGTTCAAGCCATTAAAACCATGACCATCACCGACGGGGTTAACATTCTCAAAGGTGGCGACAATGCAGCAACTACTTATTTAAAAGGCAGAACCAGCACGGAGCTAACCAACAAGTTTTCGCCCATCGTTAAGAAAGCCATTCAAAAAGTGGAGCTCACAAAATACTGGAAACCAATTATTACTTCGTACAACAAAATTCCGGGGGTTAAAAAACAGAATCCCGATCTCGACCGCTACGTAACCGAAAAAACCTTAGAAGGCTTGTTCACCTTGCTTGCCCAAGAAGAAGCAAAAATCCGCAAAGATCCTTTGGCACAGGTTACAGATTTATTGCGTCGCGTTTTTGGAGGACGATAAGAACTCAATAGACAAGACATTAAATCCGCTCAAAAGGCGGATTTTTTTATGCCGTTAACGCTACAAGTATTTGGCGATTTTGGAGATGATCAATTTCTGAATGCACCGAGCGTGATAAGAATCACTAATATTCATTTAACCACTAAACCTGCTTTCATGCAGGTGTTGTTACCTGCTGGCGTTCTGTCTTTTGTCATCACTGCTTTACAAATTTTCGTGTTTGCTTTAAATGGCCTTGCGTTATTGTAATAATGTAAACTCCGTTAGACAAACCTGAAACATCAATGCTATTTTGATTTTTTGTTTCAATTAAAACTTGTCCAAATAGGTTTCTAATAGAAACTTCATCAATTTCGTTTAAGGTGCCATTTAGGTTTAATTCTGCATTAGCTGGATTTGGATAAATGGAAATCGCGTTATTCAAGTTTACATCATTCAATCCAAGTGAAGCCGAACACAAGCCGTGAGTTCCTAATTGATTTCTGTATGGACTGTTTAGCATGGCAGTCTGCATTCTTGTTGCTTGGTCTGTGGTAAACATATACTTGTAAGGATCCCAAGGATAGTCCATAAAATTCATAAACATTTCTCCATCGGGTGAGTTTGCCGGACTGCCGCACGAACCAATATTGAATGGATAAGAAGATGGTGCTCCAATATTTTGTGCTGCTGCTGGTGGCGTGTCATCGCAATAGTCGGAAGCACAAGCCTCATCACCCCATATATGTCTGAGTCCTAAATAATGTCCAACCTCATGTGTAAGGGTTCTGCCTTCAACAAGTGTAGAGCCATAAATACCACTCGGAAATAAAATGTTTGACCCTATGGCTTCTGCATAACACCAAATTCCGTCGGTGCTATCGGTCCCGGCTCCAAATAATCCTGTCAATCCACTTAAAGGTGGATAAGTAGCTACACCCCGATAACTTATTGCCGAATTTTTATCGCTTACCCAAACATTTAGGTATTTCGTAACATTCCAAATGCTCTGTGGTTTAATCGTGCTATTTAAGTAGGTTGCCAATGCTGTTTGCGTTGAAAATGAGCTGGGATCTGACCATCCTTTTGAATTGTAATCTATTCTTTCGATGCCAGGCTCGAGTAAAATGTTACCCAAAGTATCCTTGGTTGCCAAACAAAATTGAATACCTACGTCAGCAATTTTAACCCTACCGCTATTGTCAATATTTGTAGCCGGCAGTGATTGATTAATGACCCAATTTACAAAAGCGTTAGAAGGATAATTGGAGGAGTTATATCCGTTACCACTAAAGTCTTGATTTAAAACAGTTAATTGAGAATTTATTTGACCTTGTGAAATATTGGGAAACGTTCCAATGGGCTGTCCACTGTGTATTACATGAAATATAACTGGAATCGTGTAAACGGTTGAAGATTGCTTTTGGCTTTCCTGATTGCTTTTACGGTCCACAATAAATTTTTGAAACTCAATCTCCCATTCGTGGGACGGAGTTATGGTTCCACACGATTGGTTTTCTTGTTGAGCGTGAGTAGGTATACCCAAAAGAAATAACAAAATTGTAGTAAGTATCCTTATTATCATGTCTTCTGATTTCAACTTTTGATTCTCAAAATTATCAAAAGATTAATGGTAGCTATATCATTCTTCACGCTTGTAGGTAACAATCGCATGCAAGGCAAAATCTGTCGGCCGAATTGCTATCTTTGCTCGAAATTTTGCCCCGTATGTCTATGGCTGTAAAACACACAGAAGAGCAAGAAGAACTAAGTTTCGAAGCCTTTCGTTCGGTTGTACTTAACGATTACCGCATTGCCTGCGAAAGCCGCGAAGCAAGTTTATTGGGCCGTAAAGAAGTACTTACAGGGAAAGCCAAGTTTGGCATCTTCGGCGATGGAAAGGAAATTGCCCAGATTGCCATGGCAAAAGCGTTTAAAAATGGCGATTTCCGTTCGGGTTATTACCGCGATCAAACCTTTATGTTCGCAGCCGGCTTATTAACGGTGCAACAATTCTTTGCACAACTGTATGCGCATGCCGATGAACAGGCCGAACCGATGTCATCGGGTCGTTCCATGAATGGACATTTTGCAACAAGTACAGTAAATGCCGATGGATCATTTGCTAATTTGAGTGAGTTAAAGAATTCGTCGGCCGACATCTCCCCGACTGCCGGACAAATGCCACGGTTGCTGGGTTTAGCCTACGCATCGAAAGTGTTTCGGAACAACGAAAGCCTGCATCAATATGCATCGCTTTCACACCAAGGGAATGAAGTCGCATTTGGTACCATTGGCGATGCCAGTACATCCGAAGGTCATTTTTGGGAAACCATGAATGCCGCAGGTGTTTTGCAAGTTCCGCTGGCGATGTCGGTTTGGGATGATGGATACGGAATCTCCGTTCCAACAAAATACCAGACAACAAAAGCAAGTATTTCAAAGGCTTTAGATGGATTTAAGGAAGATGGCGATGGCAATGGAATATTAATTTACCGCGGAAAAGGATGGGATTATGCGGGATTGGTAGAGATGTATGAAGAAGGCGTTGCGCGCTGCCGTTCGGAACATAAACCCGTATTGTTTCACATCACCGAAATTACCCAGCCACAGGGACATTCAACATCGGGATCGCACGAGCGGTACAAATCGAAGGAGCGTTTGGAATGGGAAACAGAGTTCGATGGCATTAAGAAAATGCGCACATGGATGCTCGAATCGGTAATTGCCACTCCCGAAGAACTCGACACCATTGAAACCGGCGCCCGCGAAATGGTGAAAAACGCGCGGAAAGAAGCCTGGAGTGATTTCCAAAAATCGATGTTCGAACTCCGCAGCCAGGTGCTTCCACTTTTGCAGGAGCTTTCGAGTAAATCGGGAAGCGATATCATTTCAAACCTTGTAAATGAATTAGCCGCGAATAAAGAACCTTTGCGCCGCGATGTAATCGAAACTAGCCGAAAGGTTTTACGTGCTACGGTGAATTTACATGGAACCGTTGAACGTGCAGCAATTGCAGCATGGTTGAAAGATACCGAGGCAAAGAGTCACGAACTATATTCTTCCTGGTTGTACACCGAAGGAAATGGTTCGGCTTTGCAGATTCAGCCTGTAGCTCCAGAATTTACCGACAATTCAGCCATGGTAGATGGTCGTGAAATTCTACGCGATAACTACGATGCGATTCTGGCAAACAATCCGCTGTTTTTAATTTTCGGAGAGGATGCAGGCAATATCGGCGGGGTAAATCAAACCCTCGAAGGCATGCAAAAGAAATACGGTGAACTTCGGGTGAGCGACACCGGAATTCGTGAGGCTACCATCGCCGGACAAGGGATTGGGCTTGCCATGCGCGGATTGCGTCCGATTGCTGAAATTCAATACCTCGATTATTTGCTCTACGCAATACAGATTCTTAGCGATGATCTCGCAACGCTGCGTTATCGTACGAAAGGAAAACAAAAAGCGCCACTCATTATTTCTACACGTGGGCACCGACTCGAAGGTGTATGGCATTCGGGCTCACCCATGGGCATGATTATTAACTCGCTGCGCGGGATGTACATCTGTGTTCCCCGCAATATGACCAAGGCGGCAGGATTTTACAATACACTGTTGGCATCCGACGATCCGGCTCTTGTGATAGAACCGCTAAACGGCTACAGAACCAAGGAACAACGGCCTGATAACATGGGCGAATTTCGCGAGGCATTGGGTAAAGTTGAAATCTTAAGGGAAGGAAGTGACATCACCCTACTGACCTACGGTTCTTGCTGTAAACTTGCTCAGGATGCCTGCATTCAGCTCGAATCGATGGGCATTTCGGTTGAGTTAATAGATGCACAAACCCTCTTGCCATTTGATTTGGATCACGCCGTTTGTGCATCGGTACAGAAAACCGGAAAACTGCTTGTGGTCGATGAAGATGTACCGGGCGGAGCAAGTGCTTTTCTACTTCAGCAGGTACTCGAAGTGCAGGAAGCATTCCGTTACCTCGATGCAGCGCCTGTAACATTGGCGGCAAAAGAACACCGTCCGGCATACGGTTCCGATGGCGATTATTTCTCGAAACCATCCATCGACGATATGGTAGAAACAGCCTATGCCATGATGCACGAATACAATCCACAACAATTTCCCGAACTGTATTCCTGATGGTAAAAAGCACCGAAGCCGATTCGCACTACGAGGCACTCGACCAAATGAGTGTTCGAGAATTATTGGAAAACATCAACCGCGAAGATCAAACCGTTGCATTAACGGTGCAGAAAGCTATTCCCGCAATTGAACCGCTAGCTGAGGCCATTGCTGAGCGCATGAAATTGGGAGGGCGCTTGTTTTACATTGGGGCTGGAACATCGGGGCGTTTAGGTATTGTTGATGCTTCCGAATGCCCGCCGACTTATGGAATTGAGTTCGATAAAGTGATTGGATTGATCGCAGGTGGAGATGCCGCCATTCGTCGCGCGGTTGAATTTGCCGAAGACGATTTCAATCAGGCGTGGAAGGATATCCTTACTTGGAATCCACAAGCAAACGATACCGTTATTGGAATTGCGGCATCGGGCACAACACCTTATGTGATGGGCGGAGTAAGCGATGCACGCAAAAACGGATTGCTAACAGGCTGCATTACATGCAATGCCGAAAGTCCGCTTGCTGCCTTAGTCGATTTTCCGATTGAAGTGGTTACAGGTCCCGAGTTTGTAACCGGCTCTACACGCATGAAAGCAGGGACCGCACAAAAACTCGTGCTGAATATGATAAGTACTGCGGTGATGATTCGGCTTGGTCGTGTTAAAGGGAACAAAATGGTCGATATGCAATTGAGTAATCAGAAACTCGTGGTAAGAGGCACGCGTATGTTGATGAAAGCTCTGAATTTAGAAGAGGAATCTGCCAAATCGTTGTTATTGCAACATGGTAGTGTTAGAAAGGCGATTGAAGCTGTAGATTTAAAATAATTTTCCAGCTTCCTTTGGATAGAAAACTAAAATGAAAAATTATGGCGCATCCATGGCACGATATCGAACCACGTCCCGACAATCCAGAATTGGTTCACGCCATTATCGAAATTCCCAAAGGCAGTAAAGCCAAATTCGAAATTCATAAGGCAAGCGGACTGCTCAAGCTCGACCGGATGTTGTTTTCGGCTGTACACTATCCGGCAAACTATGGCTTTATACCGCAAACCTACGCCGGCGATAACGATCCGCTCGATATTCTGGTATTGTGTCAAAGCGATTTGCCGCCACTTACCTTAGTTGAAGCCCGCGTTATTGGAGTAATGCGCATGCGCGACCGCAATGAAACCGACGATAAAATTCTGGCAGTTGCAAACTCCGATGTCTCGCTAAGCCATATTCACCGGCTCAACGATCTACCCGATTATGTATTGGCCGAGATTCGACGCTTTTTCGAAGATTATAAAAAACTCGAGCAACGCAGCGATGTGGTAGTAGAGGAAATCCTCGACCTCGAAGCAGCACGCGAAATTATCGATGACGCTATCAAAGTCTACAGCGAAACCTTCGGCAATAAAGCTTAACGCCTGGTCATCCAGCGCTTGCGGTTGTTCCAGAGCCAGCTTCCAAGTACTAGCGGAATCATAATCCAGAAGAAGTACGATTTGCTGATGCCCTCGTTGTTGATGAAGGTAAACACACGCTCATAACGAACGTAACGTATATTATGTATTAACCTTATTAATCGGTTCCGGCTTTTACTACTATTATTAGCTTTTGAAAACCAGATAAACACCGCCTTGCCAACAACATGGTCGTGCGGAACAAAGCCCCAAAAACGCGAATCGAGCGAGTTGTGCCGGTTATCGCCCATCATGAAGTAATAATCTTGTTTGAACGTATAGCTATTGGCTAGCGAGCCATTAATTAAAATTTGATCGCCCTTCACAGCCAGTTGATTGTCTTCATAATCCCTGATTATACGCTCATACATACGGATATTCGAAGCGTTGATTGCAACGGTTGCTCCTTTTTTGGGAATCGTTATTGGACCATAATTGTCGCGATTCCAAGGCAAAGCTGCGATGTGTGGGAAAGCCCTGTAATCGTAAGCGTTGGGCGACTGTAACAAAGGCTGAATGGACGCAATAGAATTCACATTCTTTAACTTCTCCAAGTTTCGTGCATTGAGCATGGCAATCGGGTAGTTCGACTGCTCGCCATAGAAATCGGTGATATCGAGTTTGTCGCGCGTTTTCTGCGAGAGCGGTGCCGTAAGCGCAAGTTGATACGAGAACTGAAGCAATTCTGGATTCTTCGCAGGAGCTCCGTTGATAAACACTTGACCAGCCCGAATCTCCAGTTTATCGCCCGGTATGGCAACACAACGCTTCACATAATTGTCGCATTTATCGGTAGGCCGAACCGTAATGTCGTAGGTACTGTGCACCGCCTCACGCGCCATGCGCATCAACACATCCCGATCTTTTTCGGGATCCATCTTCAGCGCCATCGCCATCGTGTACATGGTGTCGAGCACAATGCCGTAATAGCTTTCGCTTTGCCGCTGCACAATTACCGTGTCGCCTTCGTGGAAGTTAAACACTACCACATCGTTGTTCTTAATATCGCCCAAGGCCGGGAAACGGAAGTATGGCAACTGCAACCAATCGGTGTACGAAGGAACCGAATTGGTTAGTGGCATAGTATGGTGCGTAAACGGTATGGTAAGTGGTGTATTGGGCACTTTAGACCCGTAACTTACCTTGCTCACAAACAGATAATCGCCCACGAGCAGCGATTTCTCCATCGATGGTGTTGGAATGGTAAAGGCTTCGATGAAAAATGTTCGGATGATGGTCGCCGCTACGACAGCAAAAACCAGGGCTTCGAACCATTCGCCAACTTGCGATTTTTTATACGACTTCCAATAGCCATTGCCCATCCAGCGGAATTGTTCCATAAATCCAATAACAGGCAAACTGATTGGAGGAAGCAAAGAACCCGCAATGAGCAAGGGTGTTTTCTCGACCTCGAAATTGCGCATGCTGAGGTAGGTTAATATCATCAGCATCATCACATTCACACCGGGTATGAACATAAGGAATAGCCACCACCATGGGCGCTCAACCAGTTTAAGCCATACCCAAATGTTGTAGCCGGGAACAAAGGCTTCCCATCCAGCTTTGCCCGCCTTGCGAAAAATGCCCATCATTCCGGCATGAATGCTCAATAATATGAGCGCATTGATAATCCATTTGATTTCCATATCAGGATTGAATTAAGTCGTTCATGGTAAAAACGCCGCGCTTACCGTGTAAAAAACGTGCGGCGGCAATGGCCCCTGCTGCGAATCCTTCGCGCGAATAAGCCTTGTGTGTTAATTGAATTTCGTCGTGCGTACTTCGGTAATAAACCGAATGCGTTCCGATGGTTTCGCCTTCGCGAATAGAATGTATCGGTAAAATCTCAGAAGTGGAAGGTTCTCCTTCAATCCAAGATTGGTAATCGTTTCGCTGAGCCAGAATTGCATTAGCTACAGAAATGCCTGTTCCGCTTGGTGCATCTTTTTTATGGATGTGATGAATTTCCTCCATCGAAATAGCATACTCTGGATGCGTCTGCATGAAGCGTGCATACCAGGAATTCAGTTGAATAAACAGATGTACACCAATGCTAAAATTCGAGGCGTAAAACAAAGATCCATTTTGCGTATTGCAAATTGATGTTACTTCTTGGATCTGAGCCAACCAGCCGGTTGTCCCGCAAACTACAGGAACACCGCATTCAAAGCAAGTTTTCAAATTACTTACTGCTTGATCGGGCCGCGTAAATTCAATGGCCACATCGCAGCTCGAAAGTTCATTTTTCCAGGCTTCATTCTGTTCGCGACCTAAGATCACAACTTGATCTTTTCCTTCACGCTCAAGCAAGGCATGTAGCATGCGACCCATTTTCCCGTATCCAATCAATGCAATTTTCATGGTTAAAAGCGAAGGGATAATGCCATTCCTGCTCCGGGAAGCAATGATCCTACAGAGGCCACAGCGGCAGGACGAATGCGCAGGCTCAGGTTATCGTTTACATTGAAATCGTACAAATGTGCATCAACGGCGGCATCTACGATATTGATTGCATAAAGCAAGGCCATCCCTATCACAGTCATATCGCGATAACGGCGATGAATGTCTTGCAATTCATTTAAATCAGAATCGCTATAGCGCTCCAATTCGGGATCGAGATTTGGATCGTCTGTTTGCCGGCGGATGAGCTCCGATTTATAAAGCTTATAACTGCTTTGGTTAAAATCAAACCCATAATACAAAGCGCCTGCACCGACTGCCAGAATGCCTACTTTCCAGATTTTGCGGTTATAAACCTGTCCAAGCCCAGGAACAAATGTCGAAAACAATGCCGCTTTCATGGGCGAATGCGGCTTGAGTTCATCGGCTGCTTCTTCCTTCTTTGCACTTTCTTTTGGTGCAGCGGCTTGCTGCGCATCAAGTGAAATGCAGAACAGAGAAAGGCAAAGCGCAAGAAAAAACTGATGCATCAGGGAATAAGTTTTCCGAGAATTTCGTTGAGTTGTTTTTCGGAATTGAAACGAATGGAAATTTGTCCTTTACCGTTTTTACCGGCGCGAATGTCTACCGGAACAGACAAACGACCGTTGAGCACCTTCATGGCATTGCTGAGTACCGGAGAGCCCAGTACTAGAGCCGGCTTGTGCGATGGCGTTTGTTTCGAAACCCGTGCAGCACTTTCGATATCGCGCACAGAAAGTTCCTCGGAAATAATCTGATGATAGAGGGCTAGCTGGGTTGATGGATCGTCGATATTGATGAGTGCACGGGCGTGGCCCATTGTGATTTTGCGTGCACGGATGCCAATCTGGATTTCGGGAGGAAGCTTCAGCAGTCGCAAGTAATTGGCTACGGTGCTGCGTTTCTTGGCAACTTTTGCCGACACTTCTTCTTGTGTGAGTTTAAGCTCTTCGCACATGCGCTGGTAAGCCAATGCTATTTCGATGGCATCGAGCTCTTCGCGCTGAATGTTTTCTACCAGGGCCATCTCAAGCATGGCCTGATCGTTGGCGATGCGGATGTAAGCAGGAATTT
>JBKCFX010000510.1:0-3345 GCA_046303595.1 Bacteroidia bacterium | reverse complement strand
ATTATCTTCCTCGCTATTTTCATACTGCAAAGTTAAACAACGATAGCGCAGTTCGGTTCAATATTTATAAAAAACTGTGTGTTGGTGTATGACGGGTTTCGCAAATGGGAATACTATTTCTTTACCAATCATTTTTTTGCTCAAATCGTTTATCACTCGTTTTTTCAGTTTTAATTCCGATTCATTAAGTGCAATGTGCTGAGTAATTCGCAACCGTTTTAAACGTTTATAAACGTTTATTTACGATTAGCAGTGGGCGTTTTTGTAGCTTCGCCCTTAGGGTAGGGGGGATAGGATTCCTACAAAAATACCCAATTCAAGTCAACCTAAATTTATGAACAGTTAGACTTACTGTGAAGTAGAATTCGTTCAGTAATTCACTTATTGAGACGATTGCGAATTAACCCACATCAAACTCGAGAAGTGTTTTGCAACAATAAATAGCATTCAGGCAAAATTCATGAATACGATGTATTCTGCTTACCTGCAGATTAATTTCGTATAAAGTCGAATCATTCCAGTCTATTGAGCATTTCGAGGCGGGGACAAACTTTAATAACCAGATGGAGAATTTCCAACAACCAACTGGCTGTAAATTTCTAAGCCGGATAATACGGAGCTATCATGAGATAAACCAGCACACCGGTAAACGCAACGTAAAGCCATATTGGCAAGGTTATACGGGCAATTTTACGGTGCCGATCGAAACGCTCAGAAAGCGCACGTACGTATGAAATGAGAACCAACGGAACCACAGCAGCAGAAAGTACAATATGCGTTATCAACACAAAATAATATATGCCACGAATTGTTCCTTCGCCTCCGAATTTTGTGGGTTCGGTTGCGGCATGAAAGAGTACGTAGGACACCAGAAAAATGACCGACAGCACAATGGCGGTTGTCATTAAGCGTCGATGCACCTGAATATTCCCTTTTTTAATTGCAAGAAGCCCGCTGATCAATACACAAAATGTAGTTCCATTGATAATCGCATTAAAAAGCGGTAACAAATGATAATTGAAATCGCCCAATAAACTCACTTGTGGAGCAAAGGCTAGTAGGGTAACAACCGCCGGAATCGCAATGGTGGCGGCTACAATAAAGGGAATATAGTTCTTTTCGCTTGGTGCGCTCATGGCAATTATTTAGTGCAATGGATTCACGTTTTTCTTGAGCGCAAGATTGTATTCAGCGATAAGTACTTTGGTTTCGTCAATGAGTCGCTTCATTTCGAGCGAATTGGTGCCTTCGTAAATGCCGCGAATGTGTTTATCCCGGTCGATGAGAAACACCAAATCGGAATGGAGGAATCCTCCCGGCGCTGCACTGTCGGGCATCGCATTGGCCATAAAGCCTTTAAAGGCAAGGTTGTAAATCGAATCGCGGTTGCCGGTTAAGAATTTCCACCGATTTCCATCGGCGTGTACCTCGTTTTCAAATTCTTTAAGTCTCTGTGGTGTATCGTTATCGGGATCAACTGTGAACGAAATTATTTTTAAGTCCTCGAGTGTCTTGAAATCGTCCTGATCGTGCAGCTTTTTCACAAGCGTTTGCATCTTCGGGCAAATTGTTGGGCACGACGTAAAAAAGAAATTGGCTACATATATCTTGTTCTTAAGATTTGCATCGCCATAGGGCTTTCCGTCTTGATCGGTGAACTGAAAAGGTGGAACAGTTTTGTAAATCGTATCGCCTTCGGAACTAACTGATTTCGCACCAAAATACTGCAATGGTTTTATCTTATGCTTACCCGTCGAAAGTATCAGATATGCAATCGAAGGAACAAGCAGAATAAGAAACAATACCGCAACCTTTCGCATTGCGTTTATTTCATCAGTTCTTGAACGTACTGAATTATGTTTTCCCCTTCAAAGAGGGCAATAAAAATGAGGTAAACCACCAAAAGCATTGGCAACAATACCGTAGTTCTTAGGTTTTTACGCTCATCACCTAAGTGCATAAAAACTAGTACAATGTACCCTGCTTTTACCAAGGTAAGTACAATATAAAACCACTTGATGAGGGTCCATGTGCTAGCAGTAACGTGCGATTTGGAATAATAAATCCCAACAAGTACTTCAACAATGGTTATTACTGAAAGCAACAGGGTAACCATCATGATTTTGCGACGCACAGCACGACTTTGCTCTGGCGTTCGCGGTCCGTGTGCGTGACTATATTCGTATGATTGATCAACAACGTGATGTTCCATATTAAGAGATGTTAAATCAGAGTAAATAGAAGAATGTAAAGACAAAAACCCATACTAGGTCTACAAAGTGCCAGTACAATCCAGCTTTTTCAACCATTTCGTAATGTCCACGTTTCTCATAAACTCCTTGATATGCTTGATACAATACAATTCCATTGATTACGACGCCCGAAAAAACGTGAAATCCATGGAAGCCTGTAATGAAGAAGAAGAAGTTTGCAAATAATGTATGGCCGTATTCGTTGTACTGCAGATTCGCCCCTTGTACAAGAATCTCTTTCACTTCGCCATCGATTATAACCGATTTCATTACACCATCAGCCCCCACAATAAAGGTATACCATTCCCAAGCTTGTGATCCAAGAAATACAAGGCCACCAACAACTGTTAATCCCAACCAGAAAAGAACACCTTTCTTATCGTTGCTATGACCTGCATCAACTGCAAGAACCATCGTTACACTCGAAACGATGAGGATGAAGGTCATTAATCCGACATACAGCAAAGGCAGATGCGCGTGTGTAAATGGGAAGTGATGGAATACTTTTTCTACCAATGGCCATGTATCGGCATGCACGTGACGCGCATAACCAAGCGAGACCAACAAGGAAGAGAAGGTGAATGCATCTGACAGAAGGAAAAACCACATCATGAGTTTTCCATAGCTGGCACCAAAAGGAGAGGTACCACCACCCCAAAGTTTTTTAGCAGGAATGTCTAACGTAGCCTGAGCCATTTTTTACGGATTGATTTTCGGGTGCAAGTTTAACCTAAAATTTTCAATTCAAAAAGTGTCTTTTTCGTTCTGAGAGGAAGTTTTGAACGATTTTAAATTATTGCATAAATAACAGGAAAACAAATAGATAAATCCACAATCCGTCGAGAAAATGCCAATATAGTGCACCATTTGAAACTCCGGCAAAGGAATCTGAAGCGTATTTTCCGGCAAAGGAACGCCAAACTAAAATCAAGAGATAAACAATTGCACTGAAGATATGCGCAAGGTGTAAACCGGTTAAGGCATACATGAAACTTCCGGAAGGATTGGCGCTTCGACCTGCGAAATAAATGCCATTTTCGACCAACTCGCCCCAGCCTTTGAATTGTGTTACACAAAAAGCGAGGCCCAATAC
>JBKCFX010000509.1:0-5304 GCA_046303595.1 Bacteroidia bacterium | reverse complement strand
TGAAAGATGATTTCAACCTCGGCTTCGATGTTATCGGGCTTTACAAGGCTTGCAATTTTCACCGAAATTTCTTCCGTTGTAAATGATTCGTAAATGCGCTGCACCACATTGCGGATTTCCTCCTTCGGAAAACTATCCTGTGCGATGCATTGTTCGTAAACCTCCTCAACAATATAGCCACTGCCCCGTTCATTGTGCAAGGCGATGGCCGCCTGAAATGCTATGAAGTCGCCCAGCTTTGCCATGTCGATGCCGTAACAATCGGGATAACGTATCTGGGGCGCTGAACTTACAATGATGATTTTTTTCGGGCCTAACCTGTCTAAAATCTTCAAAATACTTTGCTTCAGTGTGGTTCCGCGTACAATCGAATCGTCGAGGATTACCAGCGTGTCGATATTTTTCCTCACCACGCCGTAGGTTACATCGTATACATGCGCAACCATTTCGTCGCGATGCAGATCGTCGGTTATAAAAGTGCGGATTTTCGCATCCTTAATGGCGATTTTCTCCGTACGTACCCGCAAATTCAATATCGCATCGAGTTGTTCTGGTGAAGCTTTTTCACCTAAAGCCAGAATTTGCCTTTTCTTTTCGCGGTTTAGCCAATCGTTTAGTCCGTGAATTAAGCCGAAAAATGCGGTTTCGGCTGTGTTGGGAATGTATGAAAATACGGTATCTGCGATGTTGTAATCGATTGCTTTTAAAATGGCCGGACTCAACAACTGCCCCAACTTTTTTCGTTCTTGGTAAATTTCTGCGTCCGAACCACGCGAAAAATAAATGCGCTCAAATGAGCATGATGATCTTTTAACTGCTTCGCGCACAACCTCCTCCTTAACTTCTCCGCTTTTCTTAATGATCAGTGCCGAACCCGGACTCAATTCCTTTACCGCGTCGAACGCAATGTTGAAAGCAGTTTGCAGTACCGGACGCTCGGATGTTACGGCTACAAATTCATCGTTTTGGAAATAATAGCACGGACGAATTCCACCCGGATCGCGAACAACGAATGCATCGCCATGGCCCATCATGCCTGTAATCACATAGCCGCCATCGAAACGTTTGGTAGCTTGACGAAGAATTTCGGCAATGTCGAGATCGCGCGCAATGAGTTTCGAAATGTCTGAATTATTGTGGCCTTGCCGTTTGAATTCGCGAAAGAGACGTTCATTTTCTACATCAAGAAAATGACCAATTTTCTCTAACACAGTTACCGTGTCGGCCATCTCTTTAGGATGTTGACCCAATTCAACCAATTGGCCAAATTGCTCATCTACATTGGTAAGATTAAAATTTCCGGCAACTACCAAATTGCGCGACATCCAGTTGTTTTGGCGTAAAAAAGGATGGCAATTTTCGATACTGTTTTTTCCAAACGTACCATAGCGCAAATGTCCCATCAGTAATTCACCAATAAAGGGATGGTTGGCTTTCAGGTATGCTGTGTCCTTGAATTTTTCGGGATTTTCGCGGCGAATCTCTTCGTAGTATGAGTTGAGTTTTTCAAAGATATCTTTGAGTGGTTGAGCAGCATTTGAGCGGTAACGGCCAATGTAACGATGACCGGGCTCTACATCAAACTTAATACAGGCAACACCGGCACCATCCTGACCGCGGTTGTGCTGCTTTTCCATCAACAAATTCAGCTTGTTCAATGCATAACGCGCTGATCCATATTTTTGACGGTAAAAGTCTAAAGGTTTTAAAAGTCGTATCAGCACTATGCCGCATTCGTGCTTGATTTGTTCGCTCATTGTAATTCGATGGAGTTTTCAAAGGTAATTCAAAGGATTCGATTTTTGGGGCCACGAAAGATTCTTCACCGCTTTTCTTTTCCATTGATCGAATACATCAATCCTAGGCCAATTCGAAGCTGACTGATTTTAAAGTTGCGCTGACTTTGCCCTGTATTAATTGGGAAAAGAGGATTGTTTACGGTACTTCCGGAGCTGATGCTGAAGGTGTTTTGCAAGGGCAACATGTAATTGCACTGGAATGAAAAGAACCAGGTTTTC
The DNA here is from genome assembly GCA_046303595.1 of Bacteroidia bacterium. Classification (GTDB taxonomy): domain Bacteria; phylum Bacteroidota; class Bacteroidia; order M30B66; family M30B66; genus CAMCXT01. Next base: position 3,286 of record JBKCFX010000509.1, on the reverse strand, counting down.
CACAATTGATTCACCCAGATTGCTCCGAAGGAAGCATGTGTTACTAAATCTGTAGCTGCTGAAAAATCGACCGATGTGGTTTGATTAATCGTGCCTAAAAATGGAAGTGTTGCAATTGAATCGGTCTTCGAAAAAAGGGTATACGAATCCACTTTGTTAAAACCGATTTCTGCGCCCGCAGTTAATAACAGATGTTGATTTGTTTGCCGAAACGGGTTGTACACCATTTTAATGGAAACAGCCGGCGATTGTAGAATGAGTGTTTTGGTATCGCTAAAATTTGTCGTAACGCGCAATAGTTGACGCGAATAATTAAGTTCGGCCCGATACGTAAACATCGATTTCAATGCACCGATTGCGGCCAAGCCGAATGAGGTTCCTGCACCTTGACCAAAATTAATTTGCGTAGTGACTGGTACAGAACCGCCTAGCAAGGTCAATGCACTTCCTGCATTTATGGTGGAATTCGCTTCTTCGAGGTTTGGATTAAAATTCTGCAACGGAATAATTCCTGAAGAATTAATCTCGATAAAACCATTTCGTCCTTCAGCGTTTTGAGCTTTAGCCGCACTGCCGAAGATTGTTATAACAACCAAAACTCCTGCATGAATCAGCCAGTTGTGAATCGATGCAGGAGTCGTACTCATTAGCTCTTAGTTATTCGATTGTGCTGAAATCGAAGTTTTCTAGAAATTTGGTTGTGTAATTTCCGGAAACAAAATCGGGATGTTCCATCAATTTTTTATGAAACGGAATGGTGGTTTTGATGCCATCGATTACGAATTCATGCAGGGCGCGTTTCATCTTTGCAATAGCTTCCTCGCGGGTTTGTGCGATGGTGATGAGTTTTGCAATCATCGAATCGTAGTTCGGAGGAATGGTGTAGCCAGCATACGCATGCGTATCGAGACGAACGCCATGCCCACCGGGAGCGTGGAATGTTGTGATTGTTCCGGGCGATGGACGGAAATTATTCTTAATATCCTCAGCATTGATGCGGCATTCGATAGCGTGCATCATCGGATAATAGTTCTTGCCCGAAATCGGAACACCTGCAGCTACTTTAATTTGCTCGCGAATCAAGTCGTAGTCAATTACTTCTTCTGTAATGGGATGCTCTACCTGAATTCGGGTATTCATCTCCATAAAATAGAAGTTACGGTGCTTATCGACTAAGAACTCTACCGTTCCACACCCCTCATAATTCACCGCTTTTGCAGCTTTAACAGCCGCATCGCCCATCTCATCGCGCAATTCCTGCGTCATAAAAGGCGAAGGTGTTTCCTCTACCAGCTTCTGGTGACGGCGTTGAACTGAGCAATCGCGTTCGCTCAAATGCACCACACGACCATATTGGTCGCCAATTACTTGAATTTCGATGTGACGGGGTTCTTCGATGTATTTTTCCATGTACATCCCATCGTTTCCGAAGGCTGCTGCAGCTTCTTGGCGAGCCGAATCCCAAGCATTTTCGAGATCTTCTTCTTTCCAAACAATGCGCATTCCGCGGCCTCCACCACCGGCAGTAGCTTTCAGAATAACGGGATATTTGATTTTCTTAGCAATGCGCTTGGCTTCTACGATAGAATCCAATAAGCCATCAGAACCCGGAATAGTCGGAACGCCGGCTATTTTCATCGTTTCTTTGGCCATCGACTTATCGCCCATTTTTTCGATTTGCTCGGGTGTAGCCCCGATAAACTTGATGCCGTGGTCGGAACAGATTTTCGAAAAACGAGCATTCTCCGACAGGAAACCGTAACCCGGATGAATTGCATCTGCATTGGTGATTTCGGCAGCCGAAATAATATTGGGGATATTGAGGTAGGAATCGCGGCTTGTTGGCGGACCAATGCATACAGCCTCGTCGGCAAAACGCACATGGAGGCTTTCTTTGTCGGCGGTTGAATACACAGCAACCGTGTTGATGCCCATTTCATGCGCAGTCCGGATTACACGTAGTGCAATTTCTCCCCGGTTCGCAATAAGAATTTTCTTAAACACGATACTCAGATTTATGCTTCAGGCAGCAGGTTGCCTTATGCTGGTTCAACTAAGAAAAGAGGCTGATCGTATTCCACAGGGCTGGCATCATCTACCAAAACTTTAACGATACGTCCCTTCACATCGCTTTCGATTTCGTTGAAGAGTTTCATCGCTTCGATGATGCAGATTACCTTACCATTGCTCACTTCATCGCCTATACCAACGAATGGCGGTTTATCCGGACCGGCAGAACGGTAAAACGTACCAATCATAGGCGATTTTATGGTAACTAAATTCCCGGTTGGCTCCTCTTTTGTTGCCGGAGGGGCAGCTACTGCAGCGGGCGCAGGATTGGCAGCTGTAACCGGAGCAGCCTGAATTACCTGAGGTTCTGCGGGCATTTGGTATACAATCGTTTCTTTGCCGGCCTTTCCTTGCTGCTCGGTTTTTACAGTAAGTTTAAAATCGTCGGTTTCTAGCGAAACTTCGCTCACGCCCGATTTTGCTACAAATTTGATTAAATCCTGGATTTCCCGGATGTCCATATATCAGTGGTTTTAATGTTGTCGGTAAAAATAGAAAAATATCGTTCGAAACAAGTTCTTAAGAATTGTAAGCCCATTTGAGCCAGATTGCTCCCCAGGTAAAACCTCCGCCAAATGCGGCAAGAATGAGGTTATCACCTTTTTTCAACTGTTTCTCCCATTCCCACAAACAAAGGGGCAATGTGCCATTTGTGGTATTCCCGAATTTTTGAATGTTGATCATCACTTTTTCGCGGCCCACACCCATGCGCTCTGCAGTGGCATCGATGATGCGCAGGTTGGCCTGATGGGGAACCAGCCATTGGATATCGTCGGCAACGAGATGGTTGCGTTCCATCACATTTGCAGCAGCTTCGGCCATATTTGTTACTGCGAAGCGAAAAACCTGTTTTCCTTCCTGGTAAACGAAATGTTCGCCGGCATCAACTGTTTCGTGACTGGCCGGTTTAACCGATCCGCCGGCTTTTTGATGCAGAAATGTTCTGCCCGATCCGTCGGTATGGAGAACAGCATCCATCACACCGCATTCATCTGTGGTAGGTTCGAGTAATACGGCACCACCACCATCGCCGAAAATAATGCAGGTGGCGCGGTCTGAATAATCGATGATGGACGACATTTTATCGGCTCCAACCACAATAACTTTCTTATGAGCTCCCGATTCGATAAACTTGGCAGCCGTATTCAATCCAAACAAAAATCCGCTGCACGCAGCCCCAAGATCATAGCCCCAAGCGTTTGTTAATCCGGCTTTG
>JBKCFX010000508.1:0-1593 GCA_046303595.1 Bacteroidia bacterium | reverse complement strand
ATGAGCATGACCCATTTACTTGGAATATAGCATTGGCAACATCGCCCGAAACGGGATCAAAAGCCGCAAAGCTGGATTATTTTATTGATCAAAATGTACGTTCACGCGATTTTCTAAACACTCCCCCACTCGATTTTTCGGGATTGGGTTCGGTTTCCCTAAGCTTCGATTTTGCGTATATGCCTCGGTTTCAAAATGTATCTGATTCTCTAATACTTAGTTATTCAACAAATTGCGGTGAATCTTTCACGCGTTTGTTGGCCCTGAGCGGAAGCACACTTGCCACTACACAAGCCTTTCCGGATGTTTTTAATGCCAACTTAAGTTCCCTTTGGTGTGGAGCTTCGGGATTTGCTCCATGCATTTCACTAAATCTGGATAGTTTGGCAGGAAGCACCACCATAGTATTCCGCTGGGAAGGCTACTGCAATAACGGGAACAATCTGTATATCGACAATATTCGCATCGAAGGTGAAGAAGCGGCTAACGCTCCATCTGCGGCATTCAGTGCGGCATGGGATTTACCGACTTGCGTCGGAACTGAGGTGCTATTTCAAAACGAATCAACTGGAAATCCCGACTCTTTATTATGGATGTTTGAAGGAGGAAATCCGGCAATTTCGACGCTCGAAAATCCTTTGGTAATTTATGAAGCACCGGGAGTTTATACTGTGAGTTTGCGTGTATCGAACAATAATGGCAACGATTCTGTATTTTTCAATAATTATGTCGTAGTGGCAGAAGTGCCCCTTGTAAGCATATCAACCACCAACGACACCATTTGTAACGGAAACGCAGCACAGTTGCTTGCTAGCGGAGCAAATTATTACTATTGGAACAGCGGTCCGGCCATGTCGTCTACATTTGGCGATTCGATCGTTGTAAGTCCGCAAAGCAATGCCAGTTATACGGTGAATGGGGTTTCTGCGGAGGGATGCGCAGCAGGTGCAACGCAGCAAATAACGGTCGTAACGCAACCCGCTCCTCCAACCATTACCGTTGATGGGATTTTCCTTGTGGCAAGTCCTGGAATTGAGTATGAATGGTATTTCAACGGCGCACTGCTTCCGGATGCTACCGGGCAGTCTATTATTCCGACTCAGAATGGCAATTATAACGTTCGAGTATATCTGCAGGATAACTGTTCATCCATTTCGGGCATTTTCACCGTTAATTTTGCAGGCAAGGAATTAATAAAGGCTTCCAACGAACTTATAATTTTCCCAAATCCGGCCAATGAGCGTGTTCAGATGGAATACAAGGGGGCGTTTCGTGCCATTCAGGTATTTAATGCATCCGGATTGCGTGTATTCGAAAGTTCCTCAATAAATGTTATCGAAACATCATCATGGGCACCGGGCTTGTATTCGCTTATTCTAAGCAATTCAAGAGGCGAAATTTTCAGACAACAGTTTGAAGTACTACACTAATCAGCGAGGACTAATCCGGCAACTTCTTTTCCGGTCGAAGATCCCAGCGCAACGCCCATTCCACCCATACGAACAGCACAAAATAAATTGGGAGTAATTTGTTTCACGATTGGACGTTTCTCCTCGCCAAGCCCCATGGTTCCTGCCCAACGGTAATCAATTG
>JBKCFX010000507.1:0-1490 GCA_046303595.1 Bacteroidia bacterium | reverse complement strand
GGAAGTTCGACTGGAAGGATTTTTAATCTTGTAAATCAAGCGATCATCAGTAACAATATTTTTTACAACTGCGACCTAAGCAATACCGGCAGTTTTAGCAGTTCGTACAATGGTTGCGTTATTACAAACAATGCAACATTTCTTTGTGCCGGAACGCTGCCCGGAGCAACTAATACAGGCAGTGGGAACCTAAACGGGGTTGATCCTTTGTTTGTAAATTACCCGGGCATTCCTTCCGATTTTAGCTGGTTGTACGACATTCGCCTTCAGACCGGTTCATCTTTGCTCAGCGCAGGCTCCGATGGAACTCAGATTGGCGTATATGGTGGAACGTATCCCTTTCGCTTAAGCGGCGAGCCCATCGGCATGCCGTCGATGAATACGCTATCGATCGACAATGTTGCCGTGCCCTTGAACGGTACACTCAACGTGAATTTTAGTGCCGAGCAGGCAGAATAAGGATCTATATGAAAAATGTAGTTTTTATCATATTCGCACTTTGTTGCTTCTGCCAAAATATAGAGGCGCAAAATATTGTTGCAGCCGAGTACTTCGTAAATACCGATCCCGGTGTAGGCAATGGAACGGCTATACCTGTTACTCCCGCAGCAACTGTAGATCAGCAATTTCAAGTGCTTGCTGCATTCCCTGCAGGAATTAACCGGCTGTATGTTCGGGTTAAAAGCGATGCGGGTCTTTGGTCGAATACCCGTACCCATTTCTTTCAGTCGATGGAGTTCGTAGAAACGGCAAGCTCAATTGTTGCAGCCGAGTATTTTATCGATTCCGATCCGGGACCGGGCAATGCCACCGCTGTTTCGGTTACACCCGGCGCGCAGCTCTCGGTTAACCTCAATATTCCGATAACCATTGGCGAGGGCATTCACCGCTTGTATGTGAGAACGAAAGACCAAGCGGGCTTATGGAGCAATTCGCGTTGCCAGTATTTTTATGTGCATCCTGAGCTCCCCGCAGAACAAATTACCGCCGCCGAATACTTTGTCGATACCGATCCCGGTGTGGGCAATGGAACGAGTATACCGGTAAATCAAGCGGCTTCGGTCAATGAGGTATTTGTATTCAACAATCCCTTTGATCAGGGCACCCATACGCTTTCGGTGCGTGTAAAATCAGCATCAGGCATCTGGTCAACCATCCTCAGCAAATCGTACACGGCATGCTCGGTATATGGCCCCGTGCCCAATTTCAATGCCCATGTTTCTGGCAACCAGGTTATTTTGACCAATAACTCCCAATATGTAAGTTCGTTTGATTGGAATTTTGGCGACGGCAATACCAGTTCGACGCAGGTGAATCCGAACCATACGTATGCTGCCGTAGGCGAATACACGGTTTGTTTAAATGTGCAAAACATCTGCGGTACCGACCAGTTGTGCAAGCAGGTTACGATTGCCGGCCTCCAGAATATTTCGCCCACCCAGGCAGCGGTAAATGGGTTTGCCTATATCAATTCGAACGGCTTTGGCTTT
>JBKCFX010000506.1:0-12473 GCA_046303595.1 Bacteroidia bacterium | reverse complement strand
ACGCCGTACATCCATTTACCAATCCAAACCGCAGATGCAAGCGAGCCGATTAGATAGGCTATAAGCAAGGATAAAACTCCTAGTGTAATCATATCTAAAGCACGAAAATAATCTATTTTGAAGTTTTAACAAGTAAAATCTACTATTGACTCACAATCAGATATTCACGAAATATCATTTAATTTGTGCAAACAAAATATGGTCATGCGAAATAAAAAACGATTGTTTATTGCTGTATTCGCACTGCTGGTATTGTTTGCCGGTGGATATTTTATATACAATACCTGGAATAAAGAGCATGCAAACGCTTCGGATGTTGAGGCATTAAACGTTGATTCCGGAAAGCTATTAAAGGAATTTCAATCGAACGAGAATGAAGCAAACAAAGTGTATTTAAGCAAAGTGCTGGAGTTAGAAGGCGAGGTGGCGGAGATTGGTACTGATTCGGCAAATAAAATTATACTATCTGTACCTGATGAAATGATGGAAGGTATTGTTGTATCGCTCGATAAACGCTATGCCGAAAATGCGAAGAACATAAAAACCGGCATGCGCATAAAGGTTAAAGGATTTTGTTCGGGCTATCTACAAATGAGCGGGGTTGTTTTAAACGATGCTGTAATTGTTCAGTAGTAGATCACGACTTACAATCCATCAAGCAGCGCGGTAAGATCAGCATCGCTTGTTTGATTGAGTATGATATTTATTGATTGCGAATTGTTCACGGTTAATTCGTTGTAGAAGCTAAACAGATTGCCGCCGGAATCCTGTGCAATTGCCACAATTTTAGTGAGCGTTCCGTTCGGAATTATTCCCAAGGACTGATTGTATGCCTGCATTACCGTTTTCGTAGCTGGTAGGTATGCAAAAATGGCCACATTGGTTAAGTCATCGACCTCGGAAGTGAATGTTAGTGTAGCTCCGCTTGTTGTGCCTGCGAGGCGATCGCAGTTTATCCAGCCCAGTCGTTCTATCAATGCAGTATATCCAATAGAATCGGTCTCCCAAACCGGATTCTGGAGTTGCGTAATGCCCAGCGAACCGAGGTTGTCTGTCCAGTCGATGATGCTGCCGTTTTCAAAGCCATAGAAAACGCGCATGTAATCGACCTGCGGTGCACTGTCGGGCATGGTAATCTTATAGGCACAACCCGGCCTTAGCGATAATTCGGTTCCATCTTTGAAGGCGCGCAGTCTGATTTCGCCCTCGGTTTCTAAAATTCTGCTCGACGATACCGTAGGCATTCTGTAATATATCATGTCTTTCGGCGTGTAAAGCTCTACCAGCTTTACATTGAATGGAAATGCAATCGTATCGCCATTTGGCAGCATCAGGCAGTTTTTAGAACCCCAAATCAGTGTGCCCTGATTGCCAACGATAGGGCCGGTTCCATTGGTGTCGATGAGAAAGTCTTGCTCGGGTTGCTTCTTGGAGTCGAGATAGGCATTGGGCGACTGGTATTCGTTTAAGTCATCGCGTTCCTCAATTCGGTCTTTTGAGCAAGAATAGAATAAGGCCGCCACAACGAGCGACAGGCAAATTGTGATGGGAAGATGAAATGTTTTCATGCTAAGACATTTTTGTGGTTTTAACGAAATGCTGGACAATCATCCGCTTTTTTTGATCTCGATCTAAACTTAGTTGAACGTCCTTTGCAACCAAATATATACAACAATCCGGCATTTACGTGGGTTTCTCTGAATCTGATGTTGTAACGGTATTCGGCAAAAAAACGCAGGCATTTTTGCCCCGATACGCCAATTCCGCCCTCAGCGTTCCAGTTGTTAGGCTGTGCATTGGGTAGGGCGGAGGCATCATAGCTGACCCATCGGTTGTAGCCGCCATGTGCGAGTCCGTAAATATTGAACAAACGTGTGCGTGCAAATTTCGCTTCTACTGAAAGTCCGCCCGTGATTTCATGAACTTTGTTGAATGGAAAGAAATACGAAACCTGCGGGCTTATGCTGATAACTTTATTGGGAAAAATAACGCCACGCAATCCCGCACCAACACTCTCTGTTTGAAAATTATATAAGCCAGATGCCCCAAGCCCGAAATTTTGAGCAAGAGATTCGGTGGTCGAACAATACAAGAGAATTATGACCGCAAAAAATCTCCGCTTCATATTTTGAGGTTTAATCGATATGCGCTGCTGGAAGAAACAACGCTCAATTTATTAACGAAAATAAATTTAAAAATTGTGCTCTATTTACGCCTGACGCGTCAGATATTAACAATGAAATCTTGATGATAGTGTGCTTGTAGTGTTTTGGCACAACTAGGTTTTTGAATTCATTTTTAGGTTTCGCCCCAATGAGCAAGGCGGCCAATAGTTTTCCTGATTATTATAAAATTGTGGGTGAGAATATAAAGCTTGCCCGCATCAATAAGGGGATAACGATGCAGCAATTGGGCGAAGATATTGGGATGGATCGGGCAGCGATTAGCAAAATTGAAGCAGGAAAAAATATCACGCTCGAAACATTGGCTAAAATTTCTGCAGCTTTGGAAGTACAGCCGGTTTCGTTGGTTGATGGTATGCTGGTAGTTAGCGATTACGAACTGGAAGCGTATGTAGTAAAACGAAAGTATCAAAGAAAAACGCAAAAAAGAGAGAAGGGGTAGCACGTATAAGAGCATTCGTTCATTTATAGCGATTAACGAATGATTTCAATGTACTTTTGCATGATTATTCGGGATGCTACCAACGCGCATTTTTTTTCTCTTTATCTATCTTTTGACCGCTTCTACAGGCTTTGCTCAGCTGGTACGCGGGCACATCAGCGATTTGTCCGGAGAGGCAATTCCTTTTGTTTCGGTATACGTAAAGAATTCAACATATGGTGTTTCGGGCAATCAGAAGGGCGATTACCTGTTGCAACTAAAAGCCGGAACGCATACACTGGTATTTAGCCTGGTTGGTTTTACGAAAGAAGAACGAACACTCACCATCCGCAAGGGCGAAACCCAAAATCTCGATGTGGTATTGCGCGAACAAACCGAACTGATGCCGCTCGAAATTTATTCAGATACCCGCGATATTGCCCGTGAAGTGATTGGAGAAGCGCGCGAACGAAGGGCTGAATACCGAGAAAAGGTGCAAGATCTATCATTTCGCACGTACATGAAGATTTCGCTCGAGAAAGAATTTCCCGACGATTCGGCAAGCAATGTACTCCGCAACGATACGCTTATTGACCGCACCGAAGAAATGGAGGACGTCTTTAAACGCGAACACCTCAATCTTATTGAATCGCTTGCAGAAGTACGTCGCTCGGGAAACGACATTTACGAATATGTTTTGGGTTATCACGATTTTGCCGAAACGCGACCGCAACGCGATATTGAATCTTCGACGGGTTTCCAGTACGGCGAAAACGACGTGGCGCGTACTGCTGAACCGTATCGCAATCCATACCTGCTCGACAGCCGAACTGCCTTTCTGGAATACGACTTCTATTCGACCTATATCGATGTGCCTATCCTCACAGAGAACAAATTGATGTCGCCCATCGGACAAGGATCTGCGCTAAATTACACCTACGATTTGGTATCGACTTTTTATGAAAACGGACGCAAGATTTACCAGATTGCGGTGAAGCCGCTATTCAAAACTGAAGCCCTGTTTAAGGGAACGATTTTTATCGAAGACAGCAGCTTTGCCTTAACGGCTGTTGATCTGGAAGTGAATCCTGCGGCATTGTTTTTTTACCGCGATTTTAGAATTATGCAGAATTACCGGCAAGAGAACCCCGGCGTATATCTGCCATACCGCCGCGAATTTATTTACACCACACGCGAGGGCAAAACAACCTATCATGGTGCTACGCGTTGCGACCACAGCGAATTCATGGTAAATCCCGCATTCGAACCTGGTAGTTTCGGCAACGAAGTGCAGCGTTACGACGACAAAGCATTCGATCGCGACTCGCTTTACTGGGCCGAAAACCGGAGCATTACGATGAATCAAAAAGAGTTGGAATACATTCATCGCTGCGATAGTTTGCGCGCCTATTATGCAAGCGAAAAATACAACCATGAACGCGATTCGGCCTATAACCGCATTACATTCTGGGATGTTACGCTAAGCGGAATCGGATACCGAAACCGGGAGAAAAATTACAGTTTCTACATCAATCCGCTGCTTGCGCAAATGATCTTCTTCGGCATAGGCGGTTATCGGCACCGGCTGGGAGGAAGCTTTACGAAAGACTTCTTCAATGCGCGCATCCTCGAACTCGAAGGCGATATCGATTACGGTTTTGCCAATAAAGATGTGAAAGGCAAGCTGGGTGTGGGGTATACCTATATACCCAAAAAATTTGTGCGAACATTTATTCGCGCCGGCGATTTTTATGAGATGATTAATACCTATGCCTCGCTGGGTTCGGTGTTTAGTCGGAGCAATTACGTTCGTTCGCAGACCATTAGCATCGCGCAACGCATGGAAGTTGTCAATGGTTTGTTTGCAGAAGTAACACTCGATTTTTCGGACCAGAAGCCGATTTCGAATCTGAAGCAGGATTTGTGGTCTCAAACTGTATTCGGTGATGTAAATAAGCCGATTGATTTTGAGCGCTACATTAAAACCGAAATCAGGTTGGATGCAAAGTACCGTTTTAGGCAGAAATACATTATTAAGCGCAACAAGAAAATTATTTTGGGAAGCAAATGGCCCGAATTGTCGTTTGTGTATCGCAAGGGAATTAGTGGATTGTTTGGTAGTGAGGTGAATTACGATTATCTCGAGTTTGGCATTCGCGACGATTTCGAGCCTGCGCGATTGGGAACCGGAGAGTGGACCGTTCTGTGCGGATCGTTTGTGAATCAGAAAAGTTTGCGCATACTTGAACACCGCTATTTCAGAGGTTCGGATGTGTTTTTCTTTTCCGATCCTACGCGCTCCTTTCAATTACTTGGCCCTACCTTATCGACGGCCAACGCCTTTGTTCGCGGCAACTTCGTGCACCATTTCAACGGATTGTTATTGAATAAAATTCCGTTGATTAACAGACTGAAATTAGCCGAAGCAGCCGGCGCAGGTTTCCTGATGATTCCGGAAAAACAATTTGCACACAGCGAATTTTTTGTTGGGCTGATGCGTCCGGTGCGCATTCGTCAGCAATTGTTTCGATTTGGACTTTTTGCCGTTACGGCCGATAATTCGTTTTCGAAACTACGCTTCACATGGAAATTCGGATTCCAGTTTTTCAATACATACAGCAGAAAGTGGAGTTATATCTGATGGATGTTTAGAAAATTCAAACGTAAAAAATCATCACTCGATTCACTTACTTTCCCGGCAGAATAAGGCCTCAGTCTAAATCTATGGCAAACGCCAACAATACCTCAAGCGGAATGTAATCAAGTGTTTTGGCGTTTGTTGAACTTAAAATCACTGCAGGCGCTTTCCCATCTTTATACGCCTGAAGCCATCTCTCAGCGCATAAACACCATCGGTCGCCCGGTTCGAGGCCCGGAAAATCGTATGCCGGAAATGGTGTGCTGAGATCATTGCCAACCTGTTTTGAATAGCTCAGAAATGTTGCATTAACCTCTACGCAAACCGTATGTACCCCGCGGTCATCTATTCCCGTATGGCAGTAACCATCGCGGTAAAAACCGGTTTTGGGCCGCATACAGCACGCATCGAGATGTCCGCCCAGAACGTTGAGTTGCATTTATGGATTTTGTTTTGAGTAATTCGTTAGGAAATCAGCCAAATTTTCGACATCAATGCGCTTCGCGATGATTTTTTTATTTCGGTCAAGCACGTAAATCACCGGTGTTGAATAGATATCATAATAGGCCCTGAAGTTGGTTTTCAGCGTGAGGTCGGCTACATTCAGCCAGGTCAATTCCTTTTCCTTAATGTACTTAAACCACTCGGTGGTATCGGTTTCGATGTATACACCAAAAACTTCTACATCAAATTTTTCTTTGTTCGTTTTATAGAATTCGCTCAATTTGGGCGTTACCTTTTGGCAATGTCCGCAGCTTGGATCCCAGAAGTAAATAATGGTGTATCTGTTTTTAACCTCGTTGAGCGAAATTTGCTGGAAGTCGGGTTTGTACATGCGCATGTTATAGGCCTGTTTGCCAATTAGGCAGGGCTTTAATGCATTAACACGCTCCCTTATTTTCTCTGTTTGGGCAGAATCTACCCAAAAGGCTTTGCCACTCAGATAATACTGCTCTGCCATGCAAACAAATACAGCATCCATACCCATGATGTTTGATTTCTCGTAGGTATTGGTGATGTAAAAAACGAGGTATTTGAAAATATCACTTTTTTCATCTGTAAGATCGATCATTTTTTTAGCCCCTGCGCAGATTGAGTCGGGATGCTGAGGAATAATTCGCTCGACATACTGCTTGATTTTAGGCGCAAAAACCGGTGTTCTGAGTAGCCGGTCGTCTTTCATGTTAATGTTGTCGAAATAATGTGCGCGAAAGTAGCGGTAGCGAAAAAGAGAATCGATACTTCCATCGGCATTTTTGGGCGGCTCCGGAACATCGGGTTCTGTTGAGGCTTTAAATATTGCCGACAATAACATGGCAGGATGCTTCGCAATTATATCATTTTTATATTGCTTTACTTCGGCATCAATTGCGGTCTGCTTGTCTTTGATTTCCTTCGATTTTGACGGATTCGATTTGTTTGCATCCAGTTCTTTTTTTAACTCTTCGGCTTGCTTGCCGCGAATCGAAATCCAACGTAAATAATCGTAAAAAATTTCGTTGTCTTTAGAGCCTTTTACTTTCATGTTCACCACCAAATCGGCGGCATCGCTTTCAAGACTAAAGCGCTGCTCTTTGTCAACTATCATCTCAAAATATTTTTTCCCGGGCAATACAACCATGTAAATGCCTCCGGGTAAATCTTCCTGACCTTTGAAAATCAGATTCCCCTTTGCATCTGCTTTTGCAGAATCTTTAATGTATTGCTTGTCGCCGAAGTAGTAGGCTAGCTGACAGGTTGAATCACTCAGGCCTTTAACATTTACTTTAATTTCGTACCCTCCGGCGAATGCCTGGAGAGACAGTCCTATTACTGCGAATACGAATAGAAAAATAGTTTTCTTCATACGTTTTTTGACAAATAAATTATTCTGAAACAGGGCGCAATTTCAGCAAAAATTATGCTAATTTAAAAGCCTCTTTTCATAAAAAACAAACAGAGCTAATTTACATGTGCGGGCGCTATACGCTAGCGGGGAAACCTGTTGATTTAGAGAAACAATTGCGAGCAAACCTCAAGGAGGGTGTCGTGTTTCGTTCATCCTACAACTTAGCGCCGGGGAGTGCTGTTTTGGCTGTTTTGAACGAACAGCCCGATTGCATAACTGCGTTAAAATGGGGTCTAACACCCGGCTGGAGCAGGTCAAACGATAAGCCCTTGTTTTTGGTAAATCTCCGCGACGACACCTTGCGTTCGAAACCTGCATTTAATGTATTCATGCGCAAACGAAGATGCATAATTCCGGCTACCGGTTTTTATGAATGGAAGCCTGAAACATCCACAAAACAGCCCTATTACTTTCATTGCCTCAATCAGGAGTTTGTATATTTCGCAGGGGTTTGGGAATCCAATGGCGATGATGGGGGAAATATGCTTGCCATAGTAACTACAGAGGCCAATGCACTAGTCGGTCCTGTTCACAACCGTATGCCGGTTATTTTTAATGCTGATACGGCCCGAATCTGGTTGTCGGAAAATAACCCCGACAAGCTTTCACGTTTATTACAGCCTTACCCGGCAGATGAAATGGAGTGTTGGCCTGTTTCATCGCGGGTTAATAAGGCCGGCAACGACGATTCCGGTCTCATCGAAAAAACATCAAACGGATCATCACAACAAAGCACATTATTTTAATTCTACCTAAACGTTATGCAATCAAATTCCTTTTTGAATCAAGTCGCAAGCCGCTATATCGAATTAATCAGCGGTGGCGCCTCTGTTGCGCTGGTTTTTCCCAATCGCCGTGCTGCACTATTTTTCAGGAAAGAATTGCTCGATTTGAAGCCCGAAAATCAGTGGATGCCTGAGATATTTTCTGCCGAAGAGTTTGTGGCTAACCAAATGCAAACGAGTCCGATTAATCAGGTTTCTGCACTATTCGAATTTTACGGCATCTATCAATCAACGGAGGGCGAAAAGTCTGATCCTTTTGACGTATTTCTAACCTGGGCGCCGCAGTTACTACACGATTTTGAAGAGGTAGACCTTTATATGGTAAATGCAAAAGATTTGTATGCGGTTGTAAGTGAAGCATATGCTATGCAGAGATGGTCGCCCGATAAAAAAAGCATCACGCCTATACAGGCTGCGTATCTCCATTTCTGGTCCATGATGGGCACGTGGTACACGCTCTTCCGTCAACACCTTGCAGGTAAGAAAATGCGAACCACCGGCATGGCGTATCGAGCATTTGCAGAGTCGATTGATACAATACGCTTGGAGATGGTATGGGATAAGCTGCGGTGTTGTGGTTTTAGTGCTTTGTAACGTGCCGAACAGCGGATTTTCAAATTTTTGGAAAAAACCGGCAGGGCCGAAATACTGTGGGATGTTGATTCGTACTACGTAAATGACGACTTAAATGAGGCGGGTCATTTTTTTCGCAAATACAGAAGCGATTGGGCAGCACATACGTTCAAAAATATTCCTTCGCGGCTCGATCGACCAGATCAGAAGTTCGAAATGATTGGCGCATCCAAGAATTTGGGACAGGCAATTGAAGCAGGCGCTCTTTTGGCCACATTGGCAGAAGAAGGCTGTACGTTTGAAGATACTGCGGTTGTATTGGGAGATGAGCGCTTGATGCTTCCGATGTTGGAATTGTTGCCCGAAGCAGTTCCGGCAATCAATATTACGATGTCGTATCCACTGCATCAGTTACCGGTTATGGGATTGTTTGCATCTGTCTTTGAACTCCAACGTAGGTGCCGCAGTCAATTCGACGGAAGTAAGCCGGTATTTTACTTTAAGGATCTGCTGAAGCTTTTGCGTCAATCCAACATCAGGCAAATACTTGGTGATGATTATTGCAAGTTGTACATCAAAAAAATCAATGCATCTTCCTACAAATACATCAATATTTTGGGTTGGGAAGAAAGCGAGCTGCTAAACGAGAAACTTGGATTTTTATTCAAGCCTTGGAATCAAAGCGTTTCGGAGGCCATTTCTTGCCTGATCCGGTTTTCGCAATCGGTATTTGAGGAAAGTTCGCGAAATGCTATAGAAAGAGACTATTCCGCAGATGCACTGAGTCAAACCAAATTATTGCTGAACCAGTTGGAAATATATAATGTGCGCTACCCCGGAATCCTGAAACTCGCCTCGCTTCAACGGGTATTTTCACAGCTAATCAGACAAATTTCACTTTCGTTCTATGGCGAGCCGCTGAAAGGTCTCCAGTTAATGGGCTTGCTCGAGACCCGCAATGTTGAGTTTAAAAATCTCATTGTACTCTCGGTAAACGAGGGTGTTCTTCCTGCTACACGCTCCCACCGCAGTTTTATCCCTTTCGATATTGCACTTGGATTCGAACTGCCAACGTACCGCGATCGTGATGCGCTTTTTGCGTATCATTTTTACAGGATGGTTCAAGGAGCCGAGCGGGTTTGGCTGATTTACAACACCGAAAGCGATGAATTTGGAAAAGGCGAACAATCGCGGTTTATTACCCAGCTTGAGCAGGAACTAAAGGCGGCAAAACATAGCCACAGTATTCGTGTTCCGGAATTGCCTAAGCATTTCGAGAGTTCGCTTCGCGTTGAGAAAACACCTGAACTTCTAAAACGGATGCGCGAGCGGTATCATCCTGGCACTGAAAAAGGCTTATCGGCTTCTGCCCTTAAAAAGTTTATTAATTGTGGATTAAGCTTCTACCTGAGCTATTTTTCGAATGTAGCCGTTGAAGAAGATCGCGAAGAAGATGTGGAGTCAAACGAAATTGGAACAATATGCCATTCGGTGCTTCAAAACTTGTATAAACCTTTTATCGGGAAAATTTTAAAGGAAAAAGATATTGTTCAAATGCGTCAATTGATGCCTGAGGAATTAAGGCTGCAATTCCAGACTATTTACGGGCCGGAAGCAATTAATCAGGGGAAACATGTGTTGGCGCATGAAACTGCCCGAAACATGCTGTTTCGTTACCTCAATTGGGAGCTAAATTGCATAAAGGATGAAAAGCAACGTGGTGTATTAACAAGTATCAAAGCGCTCGAGGTTAATTTAGATACTGTACTCAATATTCAAACTTCGACAGACGATTTTCAAGTGAAGTTGTTTGGTGTTGCCGATCGAATCGATATCAATGATCAAAACATTCGCATACTGGATTATAAGACCGGAAGCGTGGATAATAGCAATTTGGATTTCGAGGAGATGGATGAAATTTTTACAAATCCGAAACTGGAGAAGGCGATGCAATTGTTCTTTTATCAATTGCTTTATTCAGATAAATATCCTGAAAACTCGATTTTATCGGGCATTGTCCCGCTTAAAAGCCCTTCAAAAAATATTCTTTTTGTGAAACAGCCGGGCGAAGCGGATGCCTACGAACAAATTAAAGCCGGCTTTACTGAGTTAATTGAAAGCATGTTCAATGAAGAGTTGGCATTTGAGCAAACCGAAGATCACGACAGATGCAAGTATTGCAATTTTACCGGCCTTTGTAACAGGGCCTAATGTTGCGGTTTATTTAACAGGGAATAATCCCCTCAACGAATGCACCTATTTCGTGTTCTTTGTCGATGAGATGCATTTCATAAATCCAGAATCTGCGTCGGCCCGCTAAATCTGGTAAATTAACACAATCAAAATTGGCCGGATGCAGATAATTGCGTTTGTCTTCGCCGCTAAGTTTTTCGTGCGGAAAATTACCGATCAGATGGCCACAATGTATATTTCCGAATTCCCTCCCGTTCTTATTGGCTAATTCGCAGGTATAGGTATAAAAATCGGCACCGGTTATTGTATCGTAATTCGTTTGAAAATAGTTCAGGCCTTCTTGCCATAAGCGGTCTGTATCGTTTTTGAGTTGCACCATTTTTGGGTCATTCCCCAGAACATAGGTTCGTCCCAAATCGGCCTCCCAGTCTTCATAAACAGGTCCGAAATCGAGAAAGAGTATTTCGTTTTCGCGCAAAACCAGGTCGGGTGGATTTTCGGCATAGGGCAGCAGGGTGTTTTTTCCTGCACGAACAATGCGTTTATGCCAGAAGGTGCGAATGCCCTGTAGCTCAAATGCCAAATCGAAAATGGCACGATTCAGTTGCATTTCGGTAATGCCCGGGGCAATCAACTGCCTGCGTTCTATTTCTTCAAATAATTCCACAGCTCGGGCTTCGGCGGCCATTAATTTTTCGAGCTCACTTAATCTGCTTGTATTGGTCATGGTTCAAATGCGATGGGGTATACCAAATAATTCTCGTCGGCGTAAGCACTCCGTTCATACCACCAGTGCAGTCGCGCTTCGGGGTCGTTGCGGAATTTCTCATCTGCCATGCAGCGCGCATCAAAGGCTTCTTTCATTTCCTTGTTGTCGCGCATCATTTGTTCAGCAAGCTGCGCCATGGCATACATCTCAAAGTATTCTGTTCGTTCTGAAATGTCGGCAAACATGCCCCACTGAAAAAATGAGTCGGGCGAGTCGGGATCGAGAAGCAACATGCACAAATCGCTAAGCGGTTGTTGCATATCAATGATTACACTTCCTTTTAAGAATTTCCGTTGCAGTTGCACAATTTGTGATGCACCCTGCATCCGCATGCGCCCCTGGATGGGCAATTTACCCGAAACCGCTATTTCTTCAAATTTGAAAAACGAAGCTGTTACCAGTGTATCGGATTGTATCTCTGTACAACGGATGCCATGTGCGAGTAGTCGTTCTATAATTTCAGTTCGGTTTACCGGAACAATGAACCACCGGGGTTTTTTGCGTTGTATTTTGGGTTTGTTGGCCGTCCATAGCGGTATTCGGCAGGTGTACGGTTCGGCATTCCAGGTAATGATGGCGGCGCCTGCAACTTCATTTTGTATTTTCTGATGTCGAAATGCCAAGAATTCTACTGTGTCAGAAATTTCAGGATCTTGCCAAGATAAGGTGCAGCTTTCCGTAGTGCTGTTCATGTCGGTCTGCATAGCTTTTTGAAGCGATTGTCCCTTATTGGCGAGCAATTCCATTACGGCTTCCAGAAAAACACGTGTGCCCAAAACGCGTTGTCTGAATGGCTTCAGCGAATGGTTCTCAACCAGAATTCCGGGCGTGTGGCGTACATCGGCATATGCATGCGAAAAACGTGGTCCAAACATGTACTGCATGTTCCCATCTTCGGGGCGTTCTTCGTTTTTCAGAAAAAACAAATAGCCCGGAATATGTACGACAATGTTTATTTTAAGTTCGACAAATGGGCGTAGTATTGAATTCAACCAGCGCGAAAAATCGGGCGAATAACAGTGT
>JBKCFX010000505.1:0-1255 GCA_046303595.1 Bacteroidia bacterium | reverse complement strand
GCTAATACCTTGTTCAGCGATTCATCGAGCGAGATTACCATTCCCGAACCCGTATTGCCCAAAGTAGAACCCTGGCATGTGCTCGAAATGCTCGAGAAGGAGAAGGAAGTAGTTGGTATTTACCTCAGTGGGCATCCGCTCGACAACTACCGTTTGGAAATGGGGAATTTCCGTTTTGTGGAAATCGAAGATCTCAAGCAATTGCATAAACTGCAAAACAAGTCGGATATGAAATCGGGTGGTATCATTACCGATGTGAATCACCGCATTTCAAAGAAGGGCAATCCTTTTGGTACCTTTCGGATTGAAGATTATTCGGGTAGCAGCGAATTCTCACTTTTTTCGGAGAAATATCTCCGCATGAAGCACTTTCTGGAAGTTGGCAACATCATTTATTTCAATTGGAAAATTTCATCGCGATTCGACAATCCCGAAAACCTCGAAGTGGAAATCATGTCGATGGGCTTGTTGGCAGATCTCAAAGACAAATACTCATTGGTTACGATTGGGCTTAAGGAGCGCGATTTGAATGAAGAGTTTATCCGAGACTTTTCGTCGATCATTCTGCGTTTCCCGGGCCGCTGTAACTTGCGAATTCAGTTGAGCGGAGTAGAGGAGGGGATGGAACTTAACCTAGTTTCGGAGCATATCAAGGTCGATGGTGGGAATCCTGAATTTCAGGAACAGATCAACAAGATGCTGGGATCGAAATCCTTTTTACTAAACTAATCGGATTTCATTTTTTATTAATCAACATAATCAGCGAGGTATTGAAATCGCGGCATCAATTTTCCATCGCAGGCAATGGTAGCGCGCTCAATCATGCCTTCTGCGTCGTTCAATAATAAATTTCCGAGCACATGTTTCAGCAATTGATCGCCAAACGCTTCGGAGGCGTCGTACGGCAATTCGCAGGGTAGATTGCTAACTGCCATAATGTCGATTGAGTTCGACTGGTAAGGTGCCACGATCGATTCAGATAACTGGTGGTAACCAAACACCGGTTCTTCGATGGTGGTGTCTTTCATGGTGGCAGGTATGGAACCGTTTATGTCGCAACTTATGTCGGCAATTACTTTGATTTTAAAATCGCGGGCTTTCATATCCTCAAGGCTGAAAAATCTCGGAATACGTTCGTTCCAGAAGATTGCATTGAGCATCAAATCGCAGACACGCGTGTAAGGTTTAAACGTTGAAACGTAATTTTCAGGATTGTGGTAGAAATCCGATTTATCCCAAACTGCACCATCCTTTT
>JBKCFX010000504.1:0-3103 GCA_046303595.1 Bacteroidia bacterium | reverse complement strand
TTGACTCCTTATCGACCGTAATGCGCGCTCCGGGAATGTTCTTCGTTGCTTCACGGATTTTTTCGAGGCATTCGCCGGTCGAGAATTCGCCACGCTCTGCAAAATCAACAAATGCAACCGAAACTTTTCCCTTATGCGGCGTTGCTACACGATCGGGATTTTGCGGATCGCCCGCACCAATACCAACGTTCGATATTACCGACTCTACGTAAGGATTGTTCTTACCAATAACCCCATACACTTTTTCTTCCACCACTTTCGTCACCGAATCGGTTACCTCGGCATCGGTGCCAATTGGCATTTGAATGTACACATAGGCGAAATTCGGCTCTCCGTTGGGGAAAAACTCAACCTTGGGACTCGATGCTCCGAAAATGAAGATTGAAACAAAAAATAACACCACAACTCCGAGTACAATGGCAATCGGTCGCTTTCCCTTAAGTATGGCAAAGATTAAATTCTTGTACCGTTCAATTATCGAAGGCCAAATCCGCAGTTGAAAGGCATTTGCTGCAGGACGCAACCAGTAATGATTAACAGGTGTAAGCACGAGCAAGAGCAAGAAAAGGTTACCGAAGGCGGCAGAGCCAGCTGCATGACAAATCAATCCCAACAGTGCGAAAATGATCAAGGGCTTACGCATGGTTCGCGCAGAAACCGCACCGTGACTGTCTTTTTTCATGAAACTCACGGCAAAAACACTGTTCATAATAAAGGCCACAAACAGCGATGCAAACAAGGTAAGAATAAGCGTTACCGGGAGATAGCCCATGAAATCGCCCACAATACCCGGCCAGAATAACAGTGGGAAGAATGGCGCGATGGTCGTTAACGTTCCCGCCAGCACCGGCACAAATACTTCGCCCGCAGCAGCTTTCGCAGAAGTTTCGATATCGAAATCATACTGGTGGTAAATGCGGTGGGTGTTTTCAATTACCACGATTGCATCATCCACAATTATCCCCAATGCCAAGAGGAACGAGAACAACACGATAACATTCATGGTAAAGCCCAGCGATGGCATGAACAACAAGGCAACAAGTACCGAAAGCGGAACGGCAAGCGCTACGAAAAATGCACTTTGCAGTCCCATGAAGAACATCAAAATCACAACTACCAGCACAAAACCTATGATTACGGTATTCACCAAATCGTTTAGCTGCGTCTTGGTTTCCATCGAAGTATCGCCGGTAAGCACCACTTCGAGGCCATCGGGAAATTTGGTTGCTTCGTATTCCTTGATGATGTCTTTGATCTGATCGGCTGCCGAAATAAGGTTTTCGCCCGAACGCTTAATTACGTTCATGGTAATTACAGGCTTGCCTTCGAGACGAGCAAAGTCTTGCTTCTCTTTGTATGCATCGCGCACATCGGCAATGTCTTTCAGGTAAGCTAAATTTCCACGGGTCGAGCGGATGAGGATGTTCTGAATCTCTTCCACCTTTTGGAATTCGCCTGTAACACGCAACGTTCGGCGCAGGTCGTCGATGCGGATTTCTCCGCCCGAGATGTTCACGTTCTGGCTGGCAATGGCACGTTCGATATCTCCAAACGTAATTCCCAAAGCCTGCATGCGGTATAAGTTGATGTTGATTTGCACCTCGCGTTCGAGCGCTCCAATCAAATCGACCCGCGTAATTTCGGGCAGCGTTTCGATTTTATCTTTCAAATCCTCGGCATACCGCTTCAATTGGTCGAGCGGATATTCGCCCGAAACATTGATGTTCATGATGGGGAACTCCGAGAAGTTCACCTCCTGCACATTCGGATCGTTGCGCAAGTCGGATGGCAATCGGTTTTTCGCCTTGTCGATGGCGTTCGATACTTTTTGCTTACAGATATCAACATCGATTCCTGTATTGAACTCGACAACCACCAGCGAAAAATCCTGTATCGAATTGCTCGTTACTTTCTTAATGCCCGAAATGGATTTGATCTCCTTTTCGATGGGCTTGGTCATGAGGTTTTCGATATCTTCAGGACTTGCTCCCGGATAGATTGTGGAAACGAAAATCGTTGGAACTACAATGTCGGGAAACTGTTCTTTTGGAATACGCTGAAAGATTATCGCCCCGGCGAGCGTAATCAATGCAGTGAAAATATAAACTGCCGTTCGGTTTTGTATTGCCCAATTGGTGGGCTTAAAATACTTAATGTGTTCTTTCTTCATGGCTTGCCTCGCACTTCAGATTAAAACAACAGGGGTTGACCATCGGTAACTTCCTGGTAGCCGCTCTCGACGTATTGTTCAGAACCATCCAAACCTTCAGTGATCACAACAAGATCGCCATACGACAAACCGGTTTTAACAAGTTGTTTCTTTGCTTTCATCGATCCTTTGGCACCTTCAGCAAGCATAACATAGGTATTTCCCAGGGCATCCTTCTGTACGTAATTCGATTTAATAACCACTGCATCGGCCAGCAATTCATCCTGAATACTAATCATGGTCATCATGTTGGGACGCAAATCATTGGCAATTCCACCAAGGCTGATTTCAACGGCAAACGTTCGGCTCATTGGATCAACGACCTTACCCACATAGGTAATTTTCGCATTGAGGGTATCGTTCAAATCGGAAACACGAATGCTCACCGGATTTCCAACTTTGATTTTTCCGATATACGACTCAGCTACTTTAGCAACTACCTTCATGCTTTTTTCGTTTACTACGCGAAATGCTCCAAACATGCCGGGAGCTGCAAATTCTCCAGCTTTAATGTTTACCTGATCGACCACACCTGCGATCGGCGATTTGATGCGCGTCATATCCAACTGCGCTTGCAAGGCATCCATGCTTTTTCCCAACGATTCGTATTGCGTTTTGGCTTGTAGGTACTGAATCTCGCTCCCAATTTTTTGATCCCACAGGCGCTTCTGCTTTTCGAATGCTGTTTTAGCAAAATCGTAATTGGTTTGCAATTGTGCGATGCTTTCGCGAATAGCGCGGGTATCGGTTTCGGCCAGCACTTTTCCGGCCGTTACCATATCGCCTTCTTTCACATAAACACGCGTTACCAATCCGGGCATACCGGGTTGAACGGCCACATTTTCGTCGGAGTCTACAGAACCCTGCAAATCGACATAATGCGCAAATGCACTG
>JBKCFX010000503.1:0-1758 GCA_046303595.1 Bacteroidia bacterium | reverse complement strand
GCAAAATAACGTCCGTCTATTGGAGAAAGGGCGTGTAAAGTATCAGACATGATGCATTAAAATGCAAAGTAAGGACAAAAGCCTCGTCTCTGCAAGGCGAGAGATAGCTATTATTTAAGATAAATCACCTGATTTGTTTCTCCGATACTGATGTCGCGTGTTACGGTTTTGTTTCCTTCCATTAACAATTGATAATAGCCCGGTTTCAATGGCGAAAGATCAAGGCGCACCATGTTGTTCTTGTTGTATGTTACGGTTGGGAAGCAAAGTATTTCGAAACCTAATGAATTCATTACGTGCACCTGACAGACTTTTAATTCAGGATCGGCTTCAACGAAAATGAGTTGTGGAGCTCCGGCAGCCTGATACAAGCGATTGTAAAGCAGAACAGCCGGACGGCTCATCGATTCGAGGTATACGGGTTCAGGAACGATGAAGTGTTCATCATCGATTAGAATTTCAGTACTTACTGTAGAAGGGAGCGTGGTTATTTCAACAAGATCTTCATCGGGCGAATCGGTAAAATCGCCTTGAGAAAAGAGCGGAGAAGTTGATGTAACTAAGGAAAGAGCGATTAGTAATCTGACTTTTGCAAACATAAGTAGGGCGAATATAGCAAAAGCCTTGAAAATTAGTGCTTCATTACCTCGGCCATTTTCTGACCAATTTGTGCCGGCGAATCAACTACATGAATACCACATGCGCGCATGATGCGCATTTTGGCTTCTGCTGTATCATCAGATCCTCCAACAATTGCTCCGGCATGTCCCATACGACGACCGGCAGGTGCTGTTTTGCCTGCAATAAATCCAACAACAGGTTTGGTTCCGTTCTCTTTAATCCAGGCAGATGCTTCAGCTTCAAGATTTCCCCCAATTTCGCCAATCATTATGATGCCGTCGGTCTCGCCATCAGCCATTAATAATTTCACTGCTTCCAATGTAGTTGTACCGATTATGGGGTCGCCCCCGATTCCAATTGCAGTCGAAATGCCCATTCCTGCTTTTACTACCTGATCGGCAGCTTCGTATGTAAGTGTGCCCGATTTGGATACGATTCCGATACGTCCTTTTCGGAATACAAAGCCGGGCATGATTCCAACCTTTGCTTCTTCAGGCGTAATAACACCCGGACAGTTCGGCCCAATTAATCGTGCGTTTTTATCGCGCAGGTATTCCTTCACATTCACCATGTCGGAAACCGGAATTCCTTCGGTAATGCAAACGATTACCTTGATTCCTGCTTCTGCCGCTTCCATGATAGCATCGGCTGCAAATGCAGGTGGAACGAAAATGATGGAAACATCCGCGCCGGTTTTCTGCACAGCTTCGGCCACTGTATTAAACACCGGTTTTCCGAGGTGTTCGCTTCCTCCTTTGCCCGGTGTTACGCCGCCCACGACCTGGGTTCCGTATTCAATCATTTGTCCTGCGTGGAATGTACCTTCGCTGCCGGTAAAACCCTGTACTAGTATTTTGCTGTTTTTGTTAACAAGAACGCTCATGGAAAGTGAAATTTGACGGCGCAAACCTACTAAAAAATGACGCGGGGATGAATGCATGTTCATTTTTTTTCTAACGCTTCGTGCAAGCCTTACAGAATATCGGTTTTTGCATTTTATGGGTGCCCGAAATTTGGTAGTTTTCAACAATATGGTGCGGTGTCATTTGCTTTATTCTACCTTCGCCGCATGAATGCGGTATCTCTCAAAGCAAGCACTCTTCAGGGATCGGAAATCATCAAACTGGGGGGCGAAAT
>JBKCFX010000502.1:0-2841 GCA_046303595.1 Bacteroidia bacterium | reverse complement strand
CAATAATTGCGAGGTGTTCGTGATTGTGTAGTTATTCCCACCGTTGGGATCAGTTTCGGTTTTAACGAAGAAAGGGCCGTTTGCCCAATTGATGTTGGTGAAATTACCACTCAGCACCGTGCCGCCACCAATTTCTAACGTTGCTAACCCATTTGCGTTGGTAAGCGGGCTGTGTGTTTCGGCATATGGCGCACTACCTGTAGCGCTGCCTTGCAAAATGGAAATTTTAATACCCACGTTTTGGTTTGCAACAAGCTGGTTGCCCGCATTGCGGATTACGGTTTGGTCGGAGAATTTTTGCGGGGCTTGGGCATGCACGCACAATGCAAACAATACAGATGCGAATAGTAAGGAGATTGTTTTCACAAGACTGGATTTACAAGTATCAAAAAGAGTAATTTTCTGAGAGCGAAAGTAGAAAAATAGCATGTTCTTATTTATGTATTCACGCGCTTATTTTTAAGCTGTTTCAATAAACATAAAAACGGACCGCTTGACGTATACCATGAATTGGTATATTTGAATGAAAAAAATATTGTAATGGCTAAGAACACATCCATTTTACTTGGAGATTACTTCGAAAATTTCATCAACAGCCTTGTAAATAGTGGGAAATATGCTTCTGCCAGTGAAGTCATTCGCTCTGCTTTACGCATGTTTGAAGAAGAAGAATTAAAGAAAGCCGAACTTATTAAAGAACTTATCAAAGGAGAAGAATCGGGTTTCGTTAAAGATTTTAATCGTGATGCATTTATAGAAAATCTTAAGAAAAAACATATGAGGAAATAAATTTTAAGCTAAGTATAGAAGCCGCAAATGATTTAGAAAAAATTTGGGTATACACACTTGAAAATTGGTCGGTCGAACAAGTTGAGCGCTATTTGAATTTAACTTTTGATGAAATTGATTACCTCTGTAAAGCCCCAAATTCAGGATTCGAAATTGGGAAAATCAGAAAAGGGGATCGACGATCAAAAGTTAAATCGCACCTCATCTTTTACAAAATCAATCATAAGCTAAATCAATTGGAAGTGATACGCGTACTGCACGAAATGATGGAAATTGAACATCATCATAAAGGCTTTTGACATCCCATCGCTTTTACGAACCCCGCTGTTTTAAACTTTTCGGTATTTTCACCCCGAAATCTCTCATCGCATAGGGCATGAAACGTATCCTCATAACAGGCAGCAACGGCTTACTCGGACAAAAAATCGTTTATAAGTGTGTTGGTCGTTCAGACATCGAATTGATTGCCACAGCCCGCGGCGAAAACCGCCTCATTCAGAAACAGGGCTATACCTATGTGTCGATGGACATTGGCAACCGCGAGGAGGTAATTCGCATCATTTCGGAGCATAAACCCGATGTGGTTATCCACACCGCCGCAATGACCAATGTGGATGCTTGCGAAACCGATCGCGAGGGCTGTTTGCGCAACAACGTGCATGCTGTCGAATACATCGTCGAAGCCTGCAATTTGGTAAATGCGCACCTCGTTCATGTTTCCACCGACTTTATTTTTGATGGAGAAAACGGTCCCTACGATGAGGAAGCCGAAGCCAATCCCGTTTCGTATTACGGTTGGTCGAAAGCCGAGGCCGAACGCATCGTGAAGGAACGCTCCAAATCATGGGCAATATTGCGCACCATTTTGGTTTTTGGCGTGGTCGATAACATGAGTCGCTCGAATGTGGTGCTTTGGGCGAAATCGGCATTGGAAAAAGGAGCGCCCATCAAAGTAGTCGACGACCAATTCCGAATGCCAACGCTGGCCGAAGATTTAGCAGATGGATGTTTGCTCGCCGCCACACAAAAGGCGCAGGGCATTTTCAATATCTCAGGGCCCGATTACATGAGCATCTTAGAATTGGTGAATCGTGTTGCCGACTTCTTTCACCTCGATAAATCGATTGTGCAGCGCAGCGATTCGAGTAGTCTGAATCAACCGGCCAAACGTCCGCCCCGCACAGGATTCGATTTGAGCAAATCGCGTCGCGTATTGGGTTACAACCCACATTCGTTCGAAGAGGGATTGGCCATTCTTCAACAACAACTACAGCAACAGGCATGAGTGTACTTTTGACGACTTCGTTTTCGGAGGAATTGCTGTCTCCACTGATTCACGTTTTGGATGCGGTGATTTTCTGGGATCCTTTTGCCGCAATAGGCTTGCAGCTTGGAGCCAAGGTTCCATTTATCGTGTTGTGGCTCATCTCGGGGGCCATTTTCCTCACCATTCGGATGCGTTTTGTGAATATTCGATGCTTCAAACTGGCGATTGATCTGGTGCGTGGTAAATACGACAAACCAGGCGATGCTGGCGAAGTGAGTCATTTTCAAGCGCTCTCCACAGCACTTTCGGCAACGGTTGGTTTGGGCAATATTGCGGGTGTCGCAGTTGCGATTTCGGTGGGCGGTCCGGGTGCTACGTTTTGGATGATCGTGGCGGGTTTGCTCGGAATGACGTCCAAATTTACCGAATGTACACTTGGGTTGAAGTATAGAAAAATCAACGCATCGGGCGAAGTTTCGGGCGGACCGATGCACTACATTCCCGTGGCCTTTGGTCGAATCGGGCTGAATAAAACCGGGGCATTTATGGCAGCGCTGTTTTCGATTTTGTGCGTTGGAGGAGCGCTTGCCGGCGGAAACATGTTGCAAGCCAATCAGGCCTTTGCGCAGGTTACAACCCAAGTTCCTGTTCTGGAAGGCAATGCAACGATGTTTGGCGTATTGCTGGCCTTACTCACCGGTTCAGTTATTATTGGCGGATTGAAAGGAATAGCGCGTGTGGCGGAGAAAATTGTTCCATTCATGGCAATTTTGTACGTTGGGACT
>JBKCFX010000501.1:0-4281 GCA_046303595.1 Bacteroidia bacterium | reverse complement strand
CAACCAATACAATTTTGGATATCGTAGTGAACAGCGCTGATCACAACACGCTGGAAGCTGCAGTTGTTGCTGCAGGTTTGCAGGGTGCTCTTTCTGGTGCAGGTCCTTTGACAGTCTTCGCTCCAACAGACGCAGCGTTTGCAGCTCTTCCTGCAGGTACAGTTGACGCATTGTTAGCTGACCCGAATGGTGCACTGACACAAGTTTTGTTGTACCACGCTGTAAGCGGTGTTGCATTGTCGACAGACCTCAACAACGGTATGATGATTACTACAATCCAAGGACAGGACGTAACCGTAACCATCAACGCTGATGGCGTATTCATCAACGATGCGCAAGTAATTGTTGCCGATATCATGGCTGACAATGGTGTTGTGCACGTAATCGACGCGGTGTTGGTTCCTGAATTGAATCCGACTTCAGAAACCGTGGTAGATATCATTGTAAACAGCCCTGTGCATAGCACACTGGAAACAGCTGTGATTTCTGCAGGCTTGGCTGATGACCTTTCAGGTGCCGGACCATTCACTGTCTTCGCTCCAACCGATGCAGCATTTGCAGCGTTGCCTGCGGGCACAATCGAATCCTTATTAGCCGATATCCCTACGTTAACGAATATCCTGTTGTATCACGTTGCCGGAGCAAATGCTTTCTCTAGCGATTTGTCAGACGGACAAATGGTTATGACGTTGGAGGGCTCAGATGTTGAAGTTACCATTAATAATGATGGTGTTTTCATCAACGACGCACAAGTGATTATCGCAAACTTAGAAGCCGATAATGGTATTGTTCACGTAATCGACGCTGTTTTAACTCCACCACCTGCAACTGTTGTAGATATAATTGTTAATAGTCCAGATCATACTACACTTGAAACCGCTGTCATTGCAGCAGGTTTAGCCGACGACCTTTCGGGAGATGGGCCATTCACAGTATTCGCTCCAACCGATGCCGCATTTGCAGCGTTGCCGGCTGGAACAGTTGCCGACCTTTTGAATGACATTCCTGCTTTAACGAATATCTTGACATATCATGTTGTGGGCGCAGAGGCATTTTCTGATGAATTAACCGATGGTCAAATGATTATGACACTTGAGGGCTCTGATGTTGAAGTAACTATAAACAACGATGGTGTTTTCATCAACGATGCACAGGTTATTGTTGCTGATATTATTGCTGATAATGGTGTTGTACATGTTATTGATGCTGTATTAATTCCTGCAGAATTACCTGCTACTGTTGTAGATATTATCGTAAACAGCCCAGATCACAATACGCTTGAGGCTGCTGTTATTGCTGCCGGATTGGCTGATGACCTCTCAGGAACTGGTCCATTCACAGTATTCGCTCCTACCGATGCTGCATTTGCTGCATTACCTGCCGGAACGATTGAGTCACTTTTAGCTGATATTCCTGCATTGACTAATATTTTAACATACCATGTTGTGGGTGCAGAAGCTTTTGCAGCCGATTTATCGAATGGTCAAATGGTTATGACGCTTCAAGGAACTGACGTAAATGTTACCATTAACAATGACGGTGTTTTTATCAACGATGCACAGGTTATTGTTGCTGATATTGAAGCTGAAAATGGTGTTGTTCACGTTATTGATGCCGTATTGTTACCAGGTTCGGTAGGCATCGCTAATGTTGAAGCTACTAATTTCGAAATCTATCCAAATCCTGCTAACGAAGTAATCAACGTACGCAGCGAAGTGGCCATGAACGAAATTCGCGTTCTCGATATCAATGGTCGTACTGTAACAACCATTGCGTTGAACGGAGAATCGGTATCAAAAGTTGATGTATCTGAATTAAATGCAGGGATCTACATGCTTGAAATTAGAACTGCTGAAGGTTCTTCTTTCCGCAAAGTGAGCATCAATTAAGTTTTATTCCGCTGAGCCTCCGCAAACGATTGGTGCAGAGTGAGAGGTTCACCGGATTTTTTAAAAGCGGCAGGGATTTTTCCTTGCCGCTTTTCTTTTTTTCGCATCTTTATACATCAAGTTAGCAATAAAATGAAGCAACGTATACTCGTTTCACTTTGCCTTATTATCTCGCATTTTTTCTCTGCTTACGCACAAAACCGGAAAATTCAATTTGTGCACAACTCGGTCGATTCTGCATTAGATACTGTGGATGTTTACCTCAACAATTCGTTGCTGTATGATGACCTCATATTTCGGCATGCGACACCATTTCTCGAATTTACTTCCTGGGATGGGAACAGCATAGAACGTATTCATGTTTTGACAAATGGCAGCAGCGATACGCTTTTCTCCTTTCTGAACTGGAATCTTCCACCAGCCGATGGCCTATATCAAGTAGTGATGAATGGTGTTTATTTTTCGGGCGAATTCCCGGGTACACAATTCATTCGCTTCGATGTATCGGCAGAAACAGAGCTAATTGCAAGCAGCAATGAGCAATTCAAGCTTCGGTTTCATCATGGAGTTGACGATGGCCCTGCACTCGACATCGGCGAAAGCAGTACCGCTTTTCCGGATATTTGGGCAGAGAACATTGCTTACGGCGATTTTAGTCAATATATTGAGCGCAACGATAGCATTTACCGCGTTGGAATATTTTCGGATGATATTCTCGTGCTGAATTATGCCGGATATTTTAACGATGAAAACTATCTGGGTAAAGCGAGTACGTTAATACTCTCAGGGCTTGCCGGTCCCGAGTTTATTGAAACAGAACTCATGGTATCGCTTTACCAAATAAATTCCGAAGGAGGCCCATTTATTGAATTATTCCCAGCCACGGTTCTCGATACCGCAATCGTACAATTCATAAATGCTTCTCCGAGCAGCGATTTGGAAACAGTAGATGTTTACCTCAACAACGAAATGTGGTTGGATGATTTTCAAACCTTGCACGCAACACCATTTTTGAAAATACCGGCAAACCGAAATATTTCGCTTGCAGTTTGTTCGGCCCAAAGCACATCGAGCAACAATCCCCTTTTTACCTCATTTTTTAACCTGCCCATATCAACTCAAATCGGAATTCTGGCAGGTCAAACGAGTTCTGTTTCAGAACCGGTTCGACCACTCCAGCTTGTATGGCGCGATAATGCTCGGCAGCAAGCCCTTGAAAGCGACGAAGTAGATGTGCTCTTCTTCAATGCGTCAATCGACCTTAACAGTTGCAATATCCGCGCGTTTGAGCCCGTAAATTCTACCCTCTGCGCCAACCTCAATTGGGGTGAATTTTCAAATTCGGGCTACATCAGCATCCCGCCATTTAGTTATCAATTCAATATACTCGACAATCTTAGTTCAGATACGCTTTCAAGCATCCGATTCGATGCTTCTGCACTTTCCGGAAATGCGATGGTATTTCTAATAACCGGCGCCCTAAATCCTGCTCAAAATCCCGATGGATTTCCGCTTGGCGCATATTATTCAACAGAATCAGGAGGTATGTTGTTGCCTTGTTCCATCACTACAGATTTAGAAAACTCGCAGAAATATTCGGGTTTTGAACTCTTTCCAAATCCCGCCAACGAAGTCTTAAGAATCCATAACGAATCGGTAAAACCAAGTCCTGTTGCTGTAGAATTGCGCGATGCAATGGGTCGACTGATTTACGCAACCCAATACACCAATGCCAGCTTCGAAATTCGTGTTTCTGACTTTGCCAACGGTCTATATTATTTGCGTCTTCATGATTTAGAAAACAGCGCGGTGCTTCCAGTATTAATTGCACACTAACATACAGCGCTAATTTGTCTACTTTTACGGCATGAAAGCGGCAAGTAAGGATGCATGGTTTGAGCGTTGGTTCGATTCGCCTTATTACCATACCTTGTACAAACATCGCGATGAAGAAGAAGCACGCTACTTTATCGAAAATCTGATTCATTACCTCAAGCCATCGCCCAATGCAAACATGCTCGATTTGGCCTGTGGAAGGGGTCGGCATGCTAAACTTCTGCACGAACTTGGGTTTCGCGTAACAGGGGTAGATTTATCCCCTGCCAACATTGAGTTTGCCCAACAGTTTGCGGCAGAAGGCTTACAATTCGAAGTGCACGATATGCGCAATACGTTGTGCAGTAACGTGTACGACTACGTGTTTAATCTGTTTACCAGTTTTGGATATTTCGATTCAGACTACGAAAATCTGCGCGCCATCGATACCATGGCAACCGCATTAAATCGGGGAGGCATGCTGGTGCTCGATTACCTGAATGCCGGTTTAATTGCCAATCAAAAGCAAATTACCGAAGATAAAACGATAGACGGTTTGCAGTTCTCCATTCGCAGG
>JBKCFX010000500.1:0-4458 GCA_046303595.1 Bacteroidia bacterium | reverse complement strand
CCTTAATCGCTTCTTTCCCTGTATTGGTAAAATTAAAATCATACGTTGCTTTCGGGCCTTCCGGAATACTTCCGAAATTATGCTCTACTTTTTCAAATTCAACGGTAGGAGTCCAATTTTGTTCTGTGCTTGCCGGTTGTGCAAATGCCGATAAACTTGCAAGAAAAATTCCAGCTGTTAGCGTAAGTCCTGTTTTCATGGTTTAAATTTTCAGTGCGCCTTTCTCAACAATCAAGCCAAAAACGTAAAGAGTTGAATAGGCTCAACAGTTTGATTTTCAAAACAATCCATTAATCTCAGCGTCAATCTTATTGAAAATCTCGCCCAAATGTTCGGGATTCTCCGAGAATTTATTTTCATCGACATCGATAATCAGTAGTTTCCCATGCGTATAATTCGAGATCCAGGCTTCGTATCGTTCGTTCAAGCGTTTGAGGTAATCGAGTCGAATGGAATTTTCATATTCACGCCCGCGTTTTTGAATTTGGCTTACCAGTGTTGGTACAGAAGCGCGCAGGTATATCAACAAATCCGGTGGGGCAATAAAGCTCGCCATCAGATTGAATAACGTGAAATAGTTTTCAAAATCACGGGTTGTCATCAAACCCATCGAATGTAGATTGGGAGCAAAAATGTATGCATCCTCATATATTGTTCGATCTTGTATCACTTTTTTACCGCTTTTGTGAATCTCATTCACCTGATTGAAGCGATTATTTAAAAAGTAAATCTGAAGATTGAACGACCAGCGTTGCATATCTTCATAAAAATCATTGAGGTAAGGATTATCATCGGCATCTTCAAAATGTGGAACCCAGTTGTAATGCTTTGCAAGCAATGAAGTTAAGGTTGTTTTTCCTGATCCGATATTTCCGGCAATGGCAACGTGCATGGCAATGAATTAAGCGTCCTAAAATACACCGATTCGCTTTTCTACAAAAACAATCTTTCGGTTTTGTGTATTTTTTATTTGTCTAATTAGCAGGGTAAAGCAAGGTTGAGAGTTGCTTCTCATCAAACAACTCATTCGAAACCGTCTGAATTTTGCCGGCGGTGATGCTGTCGATTTTTGTACAAATTTCTTCAAAACTATCGACACGGTTAAACAGCAGGAAGGTTTTCGCAAATCCGAGCATCAACGAACCATTGCTCTCCTGGGCGATAGCGATTTGTCCTTTTAACTGATTTTTAGCTTTGTGCAATTGAAGTGTACTCAAGGGATTTTCGCGTAACTTTTTGAGTTCTTTCATCACCAGTTCGCGACAACGCTCCACCGTATTGCCTTCGGTACCGAGATACACACTCCACAAACCCGTATCAGAATAAATAGCGTATGAAGAATCTATATTATACGTAAAGCCGTATTTCTCGCGAATCGAAAGATTCAATCTGCTGCTCATACCCGGGCCGCCGAGTAAATTGTTTAGCAAAACTAATGTAGTACGTTGTTCATCGCGCACGCCGTAGGTACGGGCTCCCAAAACCAAATGCGCCTGGTGGTTTTTTCGTTTTATTACCGCGTGCGATGGCGAATAATTGCTGGGCGGCATGCGATTAAATGTCCTAATATTAGCTGCTTGTTGTCCAAAATACTTTTGTATCAAGGTCTCCAGATTCTTTCTTTTGAAATTGCCAACTACCGAAATCACCATCTCATCGGTGTTCCAGCAGCGTTTGGTGAAGTTAATTAAATCCTGATGCTTAAACTTCTTCAGGTGCGATGCTGTTCCAAGAATGTCGTGACCTAACGAATGGTTCTTGTAAACCTGATCTTCGAAGCGGTCGTAAATTTCATCCGAAGGACTGTCGCGGTAAGCATTAATCTCATCAATAATCACCGATTTTTCCTTCACGATTTCCTTTTCCGGGAAGCTGCTCGAAAAGGCGATATCGTTCAATAAATCAAGCGCACGGTCGAGGTGCGGACTTAAAAAAGTAGTATAAAGGCAGGTTTCTTCCTTGGTTGTATAGGCGTTGATTTCTCCGCCCACATCCTCCATTCGTGTAAGCACGTGAAAGGCCTTTCGGTGTTTGGTACCTTTGAATACACAATGCTCGATATAATGCGCAATTCCGTGTTCGTTTTGAAATTCATCGCGGCTTCCTGCATTGATGAACAAACCGCAATGTGCCACGGTGCTATTCACCTGCATAAAAATGACGCGAATTCCGTTACTCAGCGTCCAATGTTCGGGGTGATTCATGAATTTCGTTTTCGTTTGTTTCTACAATTGCCTGTACACGCCCAACCGTCCTATCGCTCAACATCACTTTTATTCCACGCGAATGGTAGTCTTTGCTGGTAAGTATCCATCGAATTGTTCCGCGCGTTAGCTTGCCGGTTCGCTGGTCGCGCTTGGTTATTACATCCACACACAAACCTAATCTCAACTTATCGCGAAAACAACCATCCATTTTCTAATCGCATTTGCATGTGTCGCTCACTGGTTTTGCCAATACTTCGAGCAATTTAGTACTTAGGTATTCTGATCTGAATTTCATCTTCAATTTCTGCTTCGAAACGCTCTCTCCTTCTAAGATATATTCGGGTATCTCTCTGTCGCGGATGGAGCTTTCGCTAAAAAGAACTTCGGCACTTTGCAATACCGCAAGTATATCATCGGTTTTCAATCCTGCGCATTTCAATTGACACGATGCTTTGGGCGCAATTTTTATAGGATGTGCACGCAATTGCTCCAAAATTCTTCCTTCGGGTGTCCATGCCGGAAAATCGCGTCCGCGCATCAATACCGCCCAAACAAAAAATCCACCCAAGATGGTTCCAAAGAGAAATAATGTAATTCTTCGTGAAAATGGCATAGGATTAATCGAAACGCAGGTGTTTAACGGTGAGTCCGTTGTTAATTAACTCGTTCAGCGATTCGATTCCGATTTTCAAATGATCGTCGACAAAGTTTTGTGTAACGGCTGTATCTGATTTCTCGGTCTTCACACCACTCGCCACCATGGGTTGATCGGAAACAAGTAACAAAGCGCCGGTAGGAATTTTATTGTAAAAACCAACGCTGAAAATGGTCGCCGTTTCCATATCGATAGCCATAGCGCGGATCTTGCGCAGGTATTTCTTGAATTCGTTGTCGTGCTCCCACACACGGCGATTTGTGGTATATACCGTTCCGGTCCAATAATCTTTGTTGAAATTCCGGATAGTTGTCGATACTGCTTTCTGAAGCGAAAAGGCCGGCAATGCCGGAACTTCAGGCGGAAAATAATCGTTTGAGGTTCCGTCGCCGCGGATGGCTGCAATGGGAAGAATTAAATCGCCAACGTTGTTTTTTCGTTTCAACCCACCGCATTTGCCCAAAAACAAACAGGCTTTGGGATTGAGTGCCGAAAGCAAGTCCATAATCGTAGCGCCGTTCGGACTCCCCATTCCAAAGTTTATGATGCTGATTCCGTTTGCAGTTGCAACCTGCATTGGACGATCTTTTCCTACAACTTGTACTTTGTGAATTTCAGCAAATTTATCGATGTAATTTCCGAAATTGGTCAGCAAAATGTATTTACCGAACGCTTCCAAAGGCAAGCCTGTGTACCTTGGAAGCCAGTTATTTACGATATCTGATTTGTTTTTCATGGACGCACGTTCAAGCCTTTTTCCTCAGTTGAATTTGCCCGAGGCAGAGTTGCGCCTGAGGAAGTTCGGTGAAAGTACGCAAATATATGATGCTTTTCGCAAGCGATGGGTTTCATTATCGCCCGAAGAATGGGTGCGCCAGCATTTTCTTCACTTTTTAGTTGATACCCACCACTATCCTAAAAACCGTATTGCTGTTGAATTCTCTCTTTCGGTGCATGGTATGAAAAAACGCGCCGATATCGTGGTTTTTGATTCGGCTATGCAGCCTTGGATGCTGGTTGAATGCAAACAAGCTGAAATTCCACTTACGCAATCGGTATTTGATCAGGCGGCGCGTTACAATTTAACCTTAAAGGTGCCTTATTTGGCAATTACCAATGGAGTGGCTTTGCTAGCGGCATGCATTGAAGGACATGAAATACGGATGCTGGATCGTTTGCCGCTTCTTTCATCATCTACCGCTCCATAAAGTCGCGTTTCCGTTTTTCAACGCCAATCATAAATTGGTACGGTGGACCGCCATTTTCACCATCAACCTGACGTTTTTTGGCGTCGAGTTCGCGTACCACTTTGTTGAAATTTTCGTCGCCGGCAATTACGTTCATTACGTTACGGCTGTAGTTAAAGAAATACCACTTTTGCGATTCGCATTCGATATACAAATTTAAAATATCGCCTCCGCGTTTTTTTACCAGTTCGAGCTTGCCTTTAATAACCTTGTTGAACGGATTTTTTCCAAGATTCGATAAAGGAAGCCATCCTTCGGAGATGTACGACCGCGATTCGGTGTTCCATTTCATGTCTACATTCGTAAAGACTCAACTGTGATTGAGCTCATCGGGGAATTTTTTAATAAC
>JBKCFX010000499.1:0-5745 GCA_046303595.1 Bacteroidia bacterium | reverse complement strand
ATGCGACGATGTTTGGCGTATTGCTGGCCTTACTCACCGGTTCGGTTATTATTGGCGGATTGAAAGGAATAGCGCGTGTAGCGGAGAAGATTGTTCCATTCATGGCAATTTTGTACGTTGGGACTGCCTTGTTCATCATTTTCTACAACATCGATCAGATGGCATCGGTGGCGAAATTAATTTTTTCAGAAGCCTTTGGAAGTACGGCCGTTCAGGGTGGTTTTCTCGGCGTGATGATGACCGGCTTTCGGCGTGCTGCATTTTCGAACGAGGCCGGCATTGGATCGGCATCCATCGCGCATTCAGCTGCCAAAACCGACAAACCCGTTAGCGAAGGCATCGTGGCGCTGCTCGAGCCATTTATTGATACCGTTGTGATTTGTACGATGACCGCCCTAGTAATCGTTTTCACTGGGCAGTACACCACCGGAAACATCGAAGGAACGGCATTAACCTCGAGAGCATTTGGGTCTGTAATTTCCTGGTTTCCGTATCTGCTAACCGTAGCCGTTTTTTTATTCGCCTTTTCGACCATGATCGCCTGGTCGTATTACGGACTTAAAGCCTGGACCTATTTGTTTGGCGACAAAACATGGGTGCGGCATGCCTACAATCTCTTGTTTTTAACCTGCACGGTAATGGGATGCACACTGAGTTTAAAAGCAGTAACCGATCTGGGCGATTTAATGATTCTGGCGATGGCCTTGCCGAATATGTTGGCACTTTATATTTTGCATTCGGAGGTGAAGGTAGATTTGCGGCAGTATCTAAAGGAAATAAAGTAGTATCCTCAATAAGTTGATTAGATATCGCATAAAAAAAGCCGCATTTCGAAACAGAAAATGCGGCTTTTGTAGTTTAACTATCGAACTTAAATGCCCAATCCATAATATGCACGGGTTCCGTTCGGATAAATGCCTTCAATGAGCATACCGCGGCGTTCTGATTTTAGTGCGTTGGTAATGTCCTCAAGGTTTGCAACGGGTTTGTCGCCGATATGTGTAATGATAAATCCTTCGCGAATACCAATTCGGCGTAATTTTCCGTCTTTGATTTTCGAAACCTTCACCCCGTTCTCGAGGCGCAGTGACGAACGTTCTTTTTCGTTCAGCTGTTCAAACTCAGCGCCAAGTTCATTGGCTACAGACTCAGAATAACGGATGAGTCGTGTATCGCCATTCTTATTTTTAAGTGTTACGGGAATTACTTTTTCATTTCCATCGCGGCTGATGGTAATATCAACTTTGTCGCCCGGGCGATAACGGCCAATTTGTTCCTGCAATTCGGGCAGATTGTTCACCGGATTATCCTGTACTTTAAGAATTACATCACCCGGTTGGATGCCCGATTCTTCTGCCGCACCACCGGCATTTAAGCCCGAAACATACACCCCTTGAATGTTCGATATTCCTTTTTTATTCGCCAATTTGGCATCCAAATCTTCGAGTACAACACCAATAAACGCGCGTTGTACGTCGCCGTATTCGAGTAAATCGGCTACCACTTTGCGAACAATATTCACAGGTATCGCAAACGAATAACCCGAGTACGAACCTGTGTTGGACGCAATGGCAGCATTAATCCCGATGAGTTCGCCTTTCGAATTTACCAAGGCTCCACCACTGTTGCCGGGATTAACGGCTGCATCGGTTTGAATGAAGGATTCAATAGCGAATTTTTCGTTGAGAATATTGATATTTCTCCCTTTGGCACTGATGATTCCGGCCGTAACCGTTGATGTTAAACTGAATGGATTTCCAACCGCAAGGGCCCATTCACCAACTCTTACATTATCAGAGTTTCCATAATAAATAAACGGTAAGCCTTTCGCATCTACTTTTAATAGTGCCAGGTCGGTATTGGGGTCACGTCCGATTACCGTTGCCGGATATTCACGCTTGTCATTTAATACCACCTCAACCTTTTCGGCATTGGCAATTACGTGGTTGTTGGTAACAATGTAACCATCTTCTGAGATAATTACACCCGAGCCCGATGCGGTGGGCTGACTCGGTGAATTGCGGTAAGGACTTCCAAAGAAGTAATCGAAAAACGGATCGTAACTCCGATTGCCACTTACAAGCGTTTTAACGTGAACTACGCCGTGTACCGACATTTCGGCTGCCTGAATAAAATCAGGGGCATTGCCCGATAGCGGAGCGGTATTGCCGGCAAATTTAACCGGAATGCGCTCGTTGATTAAGCGCTGCGCCTCTGAATGCGAATTGTTTAGTAAGAAATGGTTAAAGGCTAAAGCCGATATACCTCCGATAAGGGCAATAACCAGCGATGAAAATACCTTGTTCATGTTTTTGATTTTTTGTTTTACGCCTTTCAAAAATAATGCCCTGCCAAATTTACATGAAACCTTGTCCATAACTCATGCTAATGGTGGATAACAATTTCGAAAATGCGTGGTAAAATGAATTAGTTTTGCGCAACAAACGAAGTTTGATTTATCCTATTGCGGTTTTAACATTTTTTGTGCTATGCGATCCTCCGGTTCCTTTATAAGCGGAATTTTGATTGGTGTTTTGGCTGCATTCGGAATCTTCTTTTTGTGGCAGCTTGGATTCGCTTGGTTGCCTTTTGGTGATACGAAATCGGGACATCAAGACGCAGATACCATTGTCGATTTAACACTTAAGCGCACTTCATCACGTGTAGTTCAAGGTTCAAAACGAGATACAAAATCGTCCGAGTGGGAGCAGGGAATTTCGCAATTTTCAGACTCCGCATCCGTTGCAAACGATTCTGCATCAATTTTATCAGAAAATGCAGAAACAATTGTTGTAAGGCGCGATGAGTTGCTTTCGGCATCATCTGTTTCTTTGGTTTCGTTATCTGCCTTAACGAAATCAGATACGCTACTTACGCTGTTTCAGGGTGGTGATCCATCTACGAGTCCTCAAATTCGCATCGAATTTTGGAAATCGCCTGTCAATTTTCGTGGCTATAAATTCATTCGCAATACACTGGTAACTTTTGGATTGGATCCTCAGGATCAGGTTAAAGTTTTTTTTGATAGCGGGGTGTTTTATCTACAAACCGGAGGTGCGACATTTCGGCTCAATCAAACCGACCGATTTTTACCATTCAGCATTGTTGCTGAAGAAAGTTTGCCCAAACAAATTCGTTCATGACTGTTCAGTTTTATAAATACCAGGCTACGGGAAACGATTTTATTCTCATAGATGATCGGGAAAAGCATTTCGATGCCACAAACAGTTCCCTGATTCGTAGACTTTGTAACCGTCGATTTGGCATAGGAGCCGATGGGTTAATTTTACTGCGTACCGAAGCGGGTTTAGATTTTTGTATGCTTTACTTCAACGCCGATGGATATGAGGGCTCGATGTGCGGTAATGGCGGTCGTTGCGTAACGGCATTTGCTCACAGGCTTTTTCCGGGTAAAACAGACTTTACATTCATGGCCTACGATGGATTGCACAAATCTTCCATCAGAGGAACTACCGACCATGGCCATGTAGTGCAGCTTTCAATGCAGGCCGTTAGTACAATTGATACATTCGATAACGATTTTTTGCTCGATACAGGTTCGCCGCATTATGTGCGCTTTGTTGATGATGCCGCTACTGTTGATGTTATAACAGAAGGCCGGCAAATACGCAACTCGGAAGCGTTTTTGCGCGATGGAATTAATGTAAATTTTGTTGAATTGCACGGCGATTCGATTACTGTGCGTACATACGAGCGTGGAGTGGAGGAGGAGACACTCTCTTGCGGGACCGGTGTAACGGCATCTGCATTGGTGGCTGTTTATTCCAAACGAATGGAGAATAATCCGGTTCGGGTATTTACACGCGGAGGAGAATTGAATGTTACTTTTGAACGCAATAATTCGGGGTATGCAGATGTTACACTAACAGGTGAGGCAGTTTGTGTTTTCAGTGGAATGATTGACTGCTGAGGTGTGAGCAAAGGTTGGAGTTACCCAAATCCGTCAGAATCTTTCCCTGACCTTGATTCGAATAGTACGTTTATTGCCTTGCTAGGGCTAGAATTTTTGCCTCCACATGTGGTTCTAATCTATCGCAACAACCTGTTTTCGTTTTCCATTCGGGGTGTCGAAATTCATCATGATGCACGGCGTGTACTAAAAAAAATATGGGGCACACGGGCATGCGCAATAATTGAATGCACAGCACTTACGGCAGAAGGCTTGCCCCTTAGTATTTACAGCATTTTTGATACTTTGCAGAAAGGAGCATCTTGCATCGATCCGATTTTGGAAATCATAAAGCAGGAATGGAATATTATTCCCGAAAAACCTTACCTGCACGGTTTATTGCAAGCACTTCACGAGAATGGCAAAATACGGGATTGCTATATTTCATTTTTTGGAGAAGGAAGATTAGAACTAAAGTCTTACGACCGTACTGATATCGATAAACGTATTGCGGAACTTTCCCAAAAGCCGGATAAAAGGTAACTCGGATTTGCTTCTTGAATTGATATAAAGCGCGCTAATTTGCTTTGGCGATATCCCGGCCTTTGTTAAAAAGGCAATCCTTGCTTCATAAGCAAACTAACTATTGAAAATGCACTATTATTCCTTTAGAATATTTATATAGTATTTATTATCATCTTAATAGAAAATAAATAACCCAAAAGTGATTTTTATCATTAGGTTCATGCGTGGCATACTGCAATTTTGCCTCAACAATTAAAACCTCATAATCTATGAAAACTATGAACAAATTACTTAGCGCGGGCATCATGCTCTGTGCATTGAATGGGCTGAATGCGCAAGCATACATCAGCAATGTTATCTCTACCAGCCAAGGACCCAAGGTTGATTTAATCAGTCCGGTTGATGCCAATCGATCGGACTCCGGCAAGATGATAGGTATGCCTGAAAACACCGATGTTTTTGGACCAATCAATTTCTACACTTTGGGCATGGGAGGCGAAGTTGTAGTTGAACTATCGAGCGCGGTATGTAATCAGCCTGGAGCCGATTTAACGCTGGTTGAAACTACCTGGGGCTATTCGTGTAGCACCTATCCTGAAAAAGCACGTGTTTGGGCATCTCAGGACTTATGCAATTGGATAGAGCTGACCAGTGAGACATCTCCGGTTTGTCACAATGGAGATTTGGAATTGGGTTGCTTTCCATGGGTAAAGTATCTCAAAATAAAGGATGTTTCTCCCGATAATTACGCTTCTGATGGAGATGGCTATGACATTGATGGTGTTATTGGTTATTTAACATGCACTACGCCGGCCGAAACAGGTTTAACACGCTATGCAGCCAATGGATTTTTGGGAGATCCGCAGACCACACAAGGATTAACCGAAATTGGCACTCCGGTGCCTTCTGCCAGAGATAATCCGTCTAAGATGTTGGGTCTTCCGGCTAATCTAACGAATATTTATGCAAACGATGTAACAACCACGGCGGTAAACAATAATTTCTTCTCTTTGGGAAATGGCGGTAGCGTTGTTTTGGCATTCCCTTATGCCTTATTCAATGGTACGGGTGCAGATATTCAAATTTTCGAAACTTCATTTAACGATAATGCTTCACGTACTTGCAGTAATTATCCTGAAAAGGCAAAAATAGAGGGCTCGTGCGATGGTATTACGTTTTATGAACTTCCTATTCTAAGCGCCGATGCCGGAAATGGAGAGGTTGCCGGAAGTTCAATTATTTGCCGCGATGGCAAAGTTGATTTAGGGAGTTTACCATTTATCACATACCTCAAAATCACCGATGTTACC
>JBKCFX010000498.1:0-6954 GCA_046303595.1 Bacteroidia bacterium | reverse complement strand
AAACGCCTGTGTAGGTAGCAGGATTGGAACGTGGTGGGCGGCCGATTGGACTTTTATCTATATCGAGGACCTTGTCTTTGTGTTCTTTGCCATAAATACGTTTATATGCGAGCGGTTCTTTAAGCGACTGGTAGAAATGTTTACTCAGTGCAGGGTAGAGGGTTTCATTAATTAGCGTTGATTTTCCACTGCCCGAA
This sequence comes from Bacteroidia bacterium, assembly GCA_046303595.1. GTDB lineage: Bacteria > Bacteroidota > Bacteroidia > M30B66 > M30B66 > CAMCXT01. The sequence continues at coordinate 6,757 of JBKCFX010000498.1, read as the reverse complement.
ACACCCGTAATGCAAACAAATGTTCCCAAGGGGATGCTGAGGTTTACATTTTTCAAATTGTTGCCCTGTGCCCCAATCAATCTCAAGGTATTTTTGCTGGCTTTTCGGCGCAGAGCCGGAATGGCGATTGCCTTTTTTCCATTGATATATGCCGCTGTACTTGATTCTGCGTCGAGCAATTCTTTTGGGGAACCCTGGCTTACGATGCGACCACCATGGATGCCCGCGCCGGGACCAACATCAATTACATGGTCGGCTTCGAGTATCATGTCTTTGTCGTGTTCTACTACCAAAACCGAATTGCCTGAATCGCGCAGGTCTTTGAGGGCTTTGATGAGCTTTACATTATCGCGTTGATGCAGTCCGATGCTCGGTTCATCGAGAATATAGAGCACGCCAACGAGTTTGGACCCGATTTGAGTAGCCAATCTTATACGTTGGGCTTCTCCGCCCGATAGGCTACCGGCAGAGCGGTTTAGTGTGAGGTAATCGAGTCCAACCTCCATAAGGAAGCCAATGCGGTTGCGGATTTCTTTCAATACCTCGGTGGCAATTATTTTTTGGCGACCTTCCATACGCTCTTCAACGCCATCGAACCAGATTTGCAATTGCCCGATATCCATCGAAGCTAATTCGGCGATATTCTTTTCAGCAACTTTAAACCATAGTGCCTGTTTCTTGAGTCGTGTTCCTGAGCATTCGGGGCATTCGACTTGGTTCATGTATTCGGTAGCCCAATTTGATCGGGGATTACCATCCTGGTTTTCTTCGTGCTGACCGGCAATGAAATTTACAATGCCCTCGAATTGAATAGCGTACCCTTGGTTGTTGTACCGTGGGTTTTTAATTTTAAGAATTTCTTCGGTTCCGAATAAAATGGCATCAATTGCTACTTGATCGATTTCGCTGATGGGGTCATCGAGGTTGAAAGCATACTTGTCTGCAATTGCTTCAATTTGTGCGTAAATCCAGTTGTTTTTATATTCTCCCAGCGGTTGAATGCCGCCATTTTTAATGCTTTTTTTCGGGTCGGGGATGATTTTATTTAAATCAACCTGTGCAATTTTCCCGAGACCATGGCATTTCGGACAAGCTCCGTAAGGTGAGTTGAAGGAGAATAGGTTGGGTGCAGGTTCGTCGTACGAAATGCCGCTTACCGGACACATCAGAAATCGGCTGTAATGCCGAATTTCGTTCGATTCCAGGTTGGCGGCCATGATGCTACCTTTCCCATGCTTCATTGCCAGCTTAAGCGATTCGGCAATGCGTTGGCGCTGTGTTTCCATAACTTCGATGCGATCGATCACGATTTCGATGTCGTGCACCTTGTAGCGGTCCACCTTCATTCCAAAATAAATATCGTGAATGGTTCCGTCTACGCGCACCTTTGTGAAGCCTTGTTTCCGAATTTGTTCGAACAATTCGCGGTAATGCCCTTTTCGTCCCTTTACTACCGGAGCAAGCAGTGCCAGCTTTTGTCCTCTTGCCGATTCGAGAATGAGTTCCAGAATTTGTTGTTCGGTGTAGCGCACCATTTTTTCGCCCGAAACGTAAGACCAGGCTTCACCGGCGCGTGCAAAGAGCAAACGCATGAAATCGTAGATTTCAGTGATAGTTCCAACGGTAGAGCGTGGATTTTTACCGGTAGTTTTTTGTTCTATCGAAATTACCGGACTTAAGCCCGTAATGCGATCCACATCGGGGCGTTCGAGTTTGCCGAGAAACTGGCGCGCATAGGCCGAGAAGCTTTCGATATAGCGGCGTTGCCCTTCGGCATAGATGGTATCGAATGCAAGCGAAGATTTGCCACTACCACTGAGACCCGTAATAACAACGAGCTTATCGCGCGGTATGCGAACGTCGATGTTTTTGAGGTTATGTTCCCTGGCCCCGAAAATTTCGATGGCGTGTTCGCTTTCAGGCCTTGAATCGTGCATAGCAATGAGAACCCCAAAATTAGGGAATTGTTGCTATTGAGGAGGAAAATGCCACAATTATTTCGGAAGGATAGTATCGTTGATGGGTGCTTCGGGATTCAGCGCTTCGGCTTCCTTTATGAGCAGTTCGTAATTCTGCACATTAGCGCTTGGAATGCGCAGATAAAACGGTTTGCCTTCCAACAGCGTAAGTTTATCGCTTCTTAGCCAGGGATTATAATATTTCAGCATTTTGAAGGTGGTTCCTTTTTCCTGCGCGAATGAAGCTAAGTTTGTAATGCTGGAATCAACACTTTGAATGGAGCCGGGCAAAGGTGGATACAAATCTTTCTTCCTCAGCACAAAACCATAATTTTGCGGGTTATTGAGAATTTCTTTCAACGCCAGTACACGAAATATATACCGACTTGTTTCTTCATTTAAATGAAGGTCGTAATAGGTTTTAGCTCCTTGTCGCTCTAGTTGTTTTTGCATCCCATTAGTCCCAAGATTAAATGAGGCAGCAGCGAGCGTCCAGTTATTGAATTGGCTGTATGCTTCTTTGAAAAAGCGACAGGCAGCTTCGGTTGCCTTTTCAGGATTGTATCGTTCATCGATTTCGTCGTTGATGATTAATCCGTAGGCCTGTGCAGTTGATGGAATAAACTGCCAGAAACCGGCAGCTCCTTTGGGTGAAGTATTGTGGGTAAAGCCCGATTCAGCTACGGCGAGAAATTTAAAATCTTCGGGAATTCCATTTCTCTTTAAAATTCTCGAAATTATAGGCAGCCAGCGGTTGGAGCGTTTGGCCAGCAATACGGTTTGCGACTGGAAATACGTATTTACGAGGAACTCGCGGTCGATTCGTTCGCGAACCTCAAAATCTTCAAGAGGTACAGCCTCGCCTGCGAAATTGAGGTCATGAGGAATATTAACTGAATAAATACGGTAGTTATCCTGAAAATATTTTTCGTATTGTTTGTCGTCGGAATTAATACCGGTGTAAAAACTAAACAACCGAATAGCACCGAGTGAAATGAAGATAAAAAAAAGCGCAAGAAAACGTCTGGCAGTGGTCTCCGAGAATTTTCGTTTCAGTTTTGGGACTTTCACGATTTGGGTTTTGGTTTACTTATGCGCGTTGTGCTGTAAAGTCCTACCAGAATTAGAAGGAATACAACACCGGCTGATACGGCATAAGTGGTATTCCAGTTACGTACATTATTCATCACAAAAATTGAAATAAACATGGCCAGCGAAGAAAGACCTATCATAACCAGTGCAACGTGCCGATCGGTGAGCCCCATGTAGGACAGATGGTGTGTAGTATGGTCTCTTCCACCAACAAAAGGCGATTTACCTTTCAGAATGCGGTTTATTGATACTGTGGTTGTATCGCTTATTGGAACAACAAACATCAAAATTGCGATGAGAAATTGTTTAGATTGTACTGCTGCTCCATAATAATCGGGTGCATTCCAGAAATATTCGATACCGATACCGGCGAGGAAAACACCAAGGAATTGCGAGCCACTGTCGCCCATGAACATGCGCGATGGATTCCAATTGTAGTAAAGAAAACCAAGCAAAGTCGACACAACACCAAGCATGAGGATGGTATTTAGATGCACGGCTTCATTCCGAAATGCAAGACTAGTGAGTGCACCAATGCAAATAATTATGGAGACCGAAGTTGTGATACCATCCATATTATCGAGCATGTTGAGCGAATTCATCAGGCCTACAACCCAGAAAAAGGTAATGAATAAATTGAATTCATACCATGGGGTAATTTGAATAATGTTATCGGAAAGCACAAAAGAAATTCCGCATAAAAATTGAACAAGGAATTTTAAAAAAGGCTTGGTATTGTAGGCATCATCGGCAAGCCCCATAATGAATCCAAGTGATACAGCTATGAAGAATCCTAAGAATTTTTTATTGAGCAATAACTCCTGATTTGGAAAAAAAATGGAATAAAAAACAACCGAAAAAAGAAACAAAATATAAAAAGAAATGCCTCCGAAAGCGGGTTTAGCAGCAGTTGCCCAGCGAATTTGGCTGGAATCATTTTTCATTCCGAGGCTAAGCGAAAATTTAAGTAGAAGTCCATTCATCAGAACTGAAGCTACAATTGTGAACGCAACATAGCTTGCTAAAAGAATGGAAATTGAGAAATTACCGAGGTCTAGCATCACTTTAATTTGGGAATAAAATCAAATGGAGAATTGAAACTAGTAAAATTTACATTGGTTTTATCTTTATCTGATAGAATAGGATTCGTAACGTTCCACTGAATTTTTAAATCCGGATCATCCCACATTATACCGTTTTCGGATGCTTTATTGTAAACGTTGCCGCATTTGTAGGAAAAGATGGTATCTTCTGCCAGAGTTAAAAAACCATGTGCAAAACCTATTGGAATGTACAGCATCAATTTATTTATTTCATTCAACTCGACAGAAAAATGTTTACCATACGTTGGAGACCCTTTTCGAATATCAACGGCAACATCGAGCACCGCGCCCTTGATGACACGAACTAATTTTGACTGTGCAAAAGCGCCGGTTTGGAAGTGTAGTCCTCTTAACACGCCTGGTTGAGATAAGCTCTGATTATCTTGAACAAATTCTTCCGTTATTCCGGCTTCTGTAAAGTTGTTTTTGTTGAAGGATTCAAAGAAATACCCTCTTTCGTCTTCGAAAACACGCGGATGAATTAAAATCAAATCGGGTATTTCAAGTTGTTCGAATTTCATGCTATCACTGGTTAATTAATCTTCGGAAGAACTCTTTTAGGCTAAAGCGTTCGCGTCGTATATCTTCGTCGTAGTAGCCAAATCCATAGCCATAGCCATAGCCGTAATCGTAATCGTAAACGCCGGAATACCCATATCCCGACTTCTTGATATCAACCGCATTAAGCACAATATTTAGGTTGGTGATATTGTTATCGGAAACCAGTTTGCGGACATTCTGCACAAAATTTCGTTTCGAATAATTTTCACGAAACACATAAATCGGATAATCGGCTATTTTGATAATCCGAATTCCATCTGTAACCAAGCCAATTGGTGGATTGTCGGCAACAACCACGTCGTAGCGTTCTTTAAGTTGGTTTAAAATTTCAACCATCCGACTGCTAATAATCAATTCAGAAGGATTGGGCGGTACAGGACCTGCTGTAATGAAATCAAGATTGTTAAGACTCGATTTATAGATACATTCATCAATCGTATTTCGTCCAATTAGAATTGTGCTCATCCCCTTATCATTCGGAACACCAAATCCCACGTGTATTTTGGGTTTTCGCATGTCTAAGTCGAGGATTACCACTTTCTTTTCAGAAAAGGCTATAATGCCCGCCATATTAAGTGCTACAAACGTTTTACCTTCTCCAGAAATGGTTGATGTAATGGCCATTAGTTTGGAGCCATCGTTTTGGGAGAGGAAATCGAGGTTGGAACGTATTGAACGAAGAGATTCGGCAATAATTGATTTGGGTTTTTTATCGACAATTAATTGGGAGATTGGAATGATATCTTTGTAGTTCGGAACGATGCCAAGAAGCGGAAGCTTTAGATGCTTCATGATTTCGTTCATTGAGGTAATCTCATTGTAAAGCAGATATCTGATTATTACCAGTGCTAAGCTAACAACAAACCAACCAACCAAAGCACTAAGTGCAACCAAGCGTTTGGATGGAAAAAAGGGTGCCGCAGAGGCAATACTTGCCTCGAGTACAGTATTATCTGATGTAACACCGGCATTGGTAATTGCCAATTCGGATTTAATGGTAATTAATTTATCATAATACGCTTCATTAATCATATTTAATTTTTGAAGCCGGACAAATTCAATCCGATCAAAGCTTAAGGCACTCATTTTAATTTCGTCCTCGTAATTATTCAAACGCTGTTCGAGTTGTTCCTTTTCGTTTGCAAGTTTAATTTTCTGAAGTTTAAGTGTCTCGAAAATGAGTTTCTTCTGGATGTCTATCTGGTAGTCGATCTGGGCAATTTTTGAAGAGTTTTTAGTTACGGAATAAAGGGCTTGATTTTTCTTTTGCAATAAACTTTGCAATTCCGAAAGAACAGTACCTAAACTTCCTTTTGATTCAGTAGTTGAAAGCAAGGAAACCAATTTAATTACATCCATATCGGCTTCCTGCGCTATAGCATCTTCAATTGTTTTTATGCCTACCTCATCGAGTTGAATGGCATTGATTTTACCCTCAATATCCTCTATTCGATTTGAAAAATTGGGAAGGGGAGTTTCATCGTCAAGTTTATTTTTTGTTTTGAAATTTTGGAGATCTAATTCAGAATCATACAATTTATCATAAACACCTTTTAATTGATCGTCAATGAATTTAATTGTATTGTTGGCAGATTCAGATTGCTTTTCGATATCGTATATTTTGAATTCCTCAGCAATCGTATTGCAAATATCGGCTGCTTTATCGGGGTTTCTCTCGTAATACAGCACCTTTATTGTTCCTGCAGAGGAATTATCGACCTCTACTTTTAAATTGTATGAATATGTTCGGTATAGATTTTCTCGTTTTGTTAGCGTGAAGTAATAAGGACTTTCATTGAGTCCTTTCATATCTTTTCTGATTCGGTCAAAATTGTTAACATTAATTTTGATGGAATCAATTACAGGCAAGCGTATCCATTTATTGGTTTGAATACGAAAAACATTTTCTTTATTATTTAAATTAACCTTTAGTAGTGCATTGTTTTCATCTGTGAATGAAGTGTAAACCGGAATGCTAAATATTTCATTAATCGGGTTTCGGTATTCAATTTCGAAAGGCGACGTTCTGTACATTTCATAATT
>JBKCFX010000497.1:0-14046 GCA_046303595.1 Bacteroidia bacterium | reverse complement strand
GCAGGCAGGCATGAAACGCGCCTTGGAAATTGCAGCTGCCGGAGGTCACAATGTGCTTCTTATTGGACCTCCTGGTGCCGGTAAAACCATGCTGGCACGCCGACTCCCGGGAATATTGCCACCGTTAAATACCGATGAAGCACTCGAGACCACCAAAATTCACTCTGTAGCCGGGAAACTTGGAAAAACCAATTCCATTATTAGGCAACGTCCTTTTAGAAGCCCACATCATACAATAAGCGATATTGCTTTAATCGGTGGAGGAAGCAACCCACAACCGGGCGAGATTTCGCTGGCGCATAACGGCGTTTTGTTTCTCGATGAGTTACCGGAATTCAAACGTACGGCACTAGAAGTGATGCGGCAACCGCTCGAAGAACGCAGCGTAACCATTTCGCGTGCACGATTCAGTGTGGCCTATCCGGCGAGTTTTATGCTGGTCGCAAGCATGAACCCCTGTCCGTGCGGCTTCTACAACCATCCCGAGCGCGAATGTGTTTGTCCGCCGGGAACTGTACAACGTTACCTGAATAAAATTTCAGGACCTTTGCTAGACCGCATCGATTTGCATGTTGAGGTTGTGCCTGTAAAATTTGAGGAATTAAGCACAAGCAGAGCCGGCGAATCGAGCGAAACAATCCGAAACAGGGTCATCGAAGCACGGAAAATACAGGTAGAACGTTACAAAGGCTTCAGCGATATGCACTGCAATGCGCAGATGAGCAGCAAAATGTTGCGCAAATGGTGCGTCCTGAATGAATCGTGTACCGCCTTGTTGAAAACTGCGATGGAGCGCCTTTCACTATCGGCGCGTGCTTACGACAGAATACTAAAGGTTGCACGAACCATTGCCGATTTGGATGGGAAAAAACACATCGAAACGGAGCATTTGGCTGAAGCCATACAGCTTAGAAGTTTAGATCGTAGCAATTGGGCGGGATAGAGTTTGCATTTCTTGCCCCGATTAAACTTACACATTGATCGCATGTAAAATCATGTTCTCAACTTCCTCAGAATCCCATTTTTCTTCGATATTCGGAAGAGCCAGTATTCTTTGCATGATGGCTTCCTGCTTATCTCCTTTTTCGAGCGCTTCGGAATACGGGATGTGCGAGAATGTTACCATTGAATACAAGGGAATCCACTTATCGGGATGCAAGGAACTGAAGCGACCTTCGATTTTTTTCTGTAGGATGAATTTCGGGTCTGCAACACGATCACGCATTTCGATGAAGTTTCGCAATGCAAGTTCGGCGATTGCATCACCATTGGGCTTGCGGCTTTTTTCGTACGAACGCATCAAATCAGACCACGAGCCCAGGTGTGTATCGAGCAATTCAAAAAACACAGAACAATCTTCAAAGCCACAGTTCATTCCCTGACCGTAAAATGGAACAATGGCATGGGCTGCATCGCCGATGAGCATCACTTTATCGCCCCATGTCCATGGGAAACATTTTACAATAACCATGGCAGAAGCAGGATTCGACGCGTATTCTTCTCTAAAATTTGGCATCAGATCAAGCGCATCGGGAAATGTTTCTCTGAAAAAGTTTTCAGCTTTATCGATGGTATCGAGACTTTCGAACGAAAGTTCTCCCCTTCGTGGAAAAAACAAGGTTAACGTAAACGAGCCATCGAGATTTGGCAGTGCAATGAGCATGAAATCCTTACGCGGCCAGATGTGCAATGCATTCTTTTCCAGGCGGTGCGTTCCATCATTGTTCGAAGGAATGCTTAATTCTTTGTATGCATAATCGATATAATACTGCGAATAATCGAACCAGGGCCGCTTCTCCATTTCGTTGCGCACTTCGGAATAAGCACCATCAGCCCCCACCAAAAAATCGGGTGTAACAGCATGCGCACCTAAAGGGCCATCGAACGTGGCAGCACCGGTATCGAGGTTTACAGCAGTGCAGCGTTCTTCGAAATGGATTTTTACGCCCGATTGTTCCGCTAAATCCATCAGTTTGCAATTTAAGCCCCCACGTGAACCTGAATAAATGGCCTGGCCGTCTTTTCCATAATTTTGGAAAGACAAATTTCCTTCAATATCGTGCATTACGCGACGGTACATGGGAATGGAGATTTCAGCAATTTCTTTATCAATTCCTACGCCGGCCAAACCTCTGAACCCGCGGTCTGAGAGTGCCAGATTAATGGAACGTCCGGCACTCATGCGGTTACTGCGCATATCAGGACGACGCTCAAAAAGCGTGACGTTGAATCCGCGTTTAGCGAAATAAATCGATTGTAGAGCGCCGACCAGACCTGAGCCTGCAATGGTAATATTTTGTGGACGATTCATACGTTAAGCAGGAAATTCTGATAGAGCAACAGCCAATTTATAAACATCTGTGAAGCTATTGTATAGCGGCACAGGAGCAATACGAATTACATTAGGCTCGCGCCAGTCGGCAATTATACCACTTTTAAGAAGGTAATCGAACACGGCTTTGCCTTCTCGATGAAACAGCAAACTAAGCTGGCAACCTCTATTTTCGGGTGTAATGATGGAGAATAAATTTTTGTGTGAAGGCTTTTCGAGTATTTCACGTAAAAGCGCATCCGCATACCCAGTAAGTTCGACGCTTTTCTTTCGGAGTGATGGCATGCCAGCTTTTGCAAACAACTCTAAGGCCGCCCGATGCGCCGACATCGAAAGTACAGGCGCATTGCTCATCTGCCAGCCTTCGGCAGTGAGAATGGGCGAAAATTCGGGCTCCATTAGAAATCTGCGTTCTTTGTTATGTCCCCACCATCCGGTTAAACGAAATGTCTCGGGATTCGTACAGTGCTTTTCGTGGACAAAGGCGCCTGCAACACTTCCTGGCCCGGAGTTCAAATACTTATATGAACACCAGGCGGCAAAATCTACGTTCCAGTCGTGTAACTTCATTTCAATATTCCCGATTGCATGGGCAAGGTCGAATCCCGCGATTGCACCAACTTCATGTGCCGCTTGGGTTATCGATGCCATATCGAACACCTGACCCGAATAATAGTTTACTCCACCAATCATAACCAATGCGAGGCGACTACCTTCTTCAGCAATTGCAGCCAAAATATCTTCGTTTAGAATTTCGGCCGAACCATCACGCGGTTCTATTTCGCGAATCGTTGCAGCCGGTTCTAAACCGTGCAATTTGACCTGACTTTCGAGTGCATACTGATCGGAGGGGAAAGCCTTTTTTTCGCAAATAATCCGAAAACGCTCCTTTGTTGGCTTATAAAATGAAACCATCAGCAAATGGAGGTTCACGGTTAGTGCATTCATGGCCACCACTTCAAGCGGCTTGGCGCCTACGAGCGGTGCAAGCAACGGAGCGAATTGTTCGTGGTAACTCACCCAGGGCAAACGGGCTTCAACATGCCCTTCAACAGCATATTTATGCCAGTCGTCGAGCTCCTGCTGAATATACGCATGTGTATTGCGTGGCTGTAGTCCGAGCGAATTTCCGCAAAAATAAATGGCTTCCCTACCTTCGAGTTCCGGAAAAAGAAATTCGTTTCGAAACTGCATTAATTTATCCTGTGCGTCACAAAGTGCAGCGTATTCGGCAGAAAAATGATTCATGAATCGGTATAAATTGCGTGCTGCAATTTGGTAAAAAGAGTGTTACGTTGAGTCGTGTATGAGGTGTATAAATTGCATACAACCCATACCACAATTCTTTTTCACAGAACAATATTTCTCCGCAACCTTAATCAAAATTCGAACGTATTGCGAAAAGTTATTTTCAAATTTCTTCAATTCAAAAATCCAAGTGTCTCATTATGTTCGTTTTGAATATTTCAATTTCATACAATCTTTTTCTTGCAACAACGATTATTTAGTGTAATTTTAAGTTTGATTTCGAGCGATGGCAGAGTGCAGAATTTTTTACCCTACAATTGAACGAATTTTAGTGTAGGCTGTTTCTTCCTCTCAAAGTCATTCTGAACCTTAATTTTTTCAGACCATTAAACATGATTGAATGAGCCGAAAGCCCGGTTGAATTATCTGAACAACTACACTACTACTTTGGATTCAATTCCTTCAAAGGAGAACAAGAATCCATTATTCGCAACATATTAAATGGGAACGACACCTTCGTGATCATGCCTACGGGGGGTGGCAAATCGCTCTGCTATCAGCTGCCGGCATTAATTTCCGAAGGAACTGCCATTGTTGTGTCGCCTTTAATCGCCTTGATGAAAAATCAAGTCGATGCTATTCGCAATTTCGGCGGTGCCACAGGTGTTGCACATTTTCTGAATTCATCGCTCAACAAAACGGAAATTACTCAGGTAAAAGCAGATATTACCAGCGGGGTTACAAAGTTGCTTTATGTTGCGCCCGAATCGCTTACAAAAGATGAGAACGTGCAATTCTTCCGCGAAATAAATATTTCATTTTTCGCGATTGATGAAGCGCATTGCATTTCAGAATGGGGCCACGATTTCAGGCCGGAGTACCGCCGCCTACGTCCAATAATTGAAGCAATTGGTACGGTGCCCATCATGGCGCTTACAGCAACCGCAACGCCCAAGGTGCAGCAGGACATCATGAAGAACCTCAACATGACCGATGCAACCTTGTTCAAATCATCCTTCAACCGCGCCAACTTGTATTATGAGGTGCGTCCGAAGAAAGATGTGGTGAAGGAAATCATTCGCTTTATCCGCCAACATCAGGGTAAATCCGGCATCATTTATTGTTTATCGCGTAAAAAAGTGGAAGAACTTGCAGAAACGCTTGTTGTAAATGGGATTAAAGCGCTTCCGTATCATGCTGGTCTGGACGCATCCACCCGTGCTTCGCATCAAGATAAATTTCTGATGGAAGAAGCCGATGTTATTGTGGCCACTATCGCATTCGGAATGGGCATCGATAAACCCGATGTACGCTTTGTGAGTCACCACGAAATGCCTAAATCGCTCGAGGGTTATTATCAGGAAACCGGTCGTGCCGGTCGTGATGGCGGTGAAGGTATCTGTTTGTCGTTCTATTCATACGACGATATCCTGAAACTGGAAAAGTTTTTGAAAAACAAGCATGTTGCCGAACAGGAAATTGGGCAACAACTCTTAGCCGAAACAACCGGATACGCCGAAACTTCGATGTGCCGCCGTAAATACCTCCTACATTATTTTGGAGAACATTACGACGATTCGGGATGCAATACCATGTGCGACAATTGCCGGCATCCGAAAAAGAAGTTCGACGGAATGGAAGATATTTGCCTCGCGCTCGATACCATTCTATCGGTAAAAGAACGCTTTAAAGACAAGCACATCGTTAATATTCTCACAGGCACTATCAATTCGGCAGTTAAATCGTGCAAACACGATCAAAACGAATTTTTTGGAAAAGGAATGGACCAGTCGGCGCTTCACTGGAGTGCCGTAATTCGTCAGGCAGTAGTTCAAGGTTTTCTGGAAAAGGAGGTTGAAAACTATGGGACGCTGAAACTCACTGCGGCTGGCCATGCGTTTTTAGAGAAACCGCACGAAGTGCTTATTACCGAGGATCACGATTACTCAGACACCGACGACGACGACGAAATCATTTCGGCCAATGGCCAGGGCGGAGTTGCTGCCGATGAAACCCTGTTTGCGATTTTAAAGGATTTGACGCGCAAAATTGCCAAAAAGCACAACATGCCTCCGTATGTTATTTTCCAGGAGCAATCGCTCATCGATATGACCATCCAATATCCCATAACACTCGATGAGCTAAAACAAATTCCGGGCGTAGGAACAGGTAAAGCAGAAAAGTACGGACGCGAAGTAGTGCAGCTTATTGCCAACTATGTAAAGGAAAACGAAATCGAACGTCCGATGAATATGGTGGTGAAGTCGATTGTAAATAAATCCACGCAAAAAGTACACATCATCCAAAGTGTCGATCGCAAGATTTCACTCCAAGATATTGCCAATGCGCGCGCACTAACAATGGATCAGCTCATCGAAGAAATGGAAGCCATTGTATATTCGGGCACGCGTCTCGATATTTCATATTACATCGATGATGTTGTAGATGAAGATATTCAGGATGAGATTTTCGACTATTTCAGAAATGCCGAAACCGATTCGATGCAGGCTGCAATCGATGAGTTGGCAGACGAAGAGATCGGAGAATTTGAATTGCGCTTGGTTCGCTTGCGGTTTATTTCTGAAAACGCCAATTAAACCATTTCATATAGAAATTGTATCAGCTTGCCGTGAACATCGTTCCGGCAAGTTTTGTTTTGGTACCTTTAGCGCATGAAGTTTTTTCGCCACCTGTTATTCTTAATGCTTGCAATCATAGCAGGCAGGGCAGGCGCCACGCACAATCGCGCCGGCGAAATTACATACCGGCACCTTGGCGGATTTCAATACGAAGCAACCATCATTACGTATACAAAAGCCAGTAGCCCGGCCGACAGACCCAGCGTTGGCATACACTGGGGCGATGGCATAGTTGATACAATTTTGCGCATTAACGGCAACGGCCAGGGTGAGTTGGTTGCCGACGATATCAAGAAAAATGTATATGTCGGCATTCATACCTATCCAGGGCCTGCAGTGTATATTCTTAGCTTCGAAGACCCAAACCGCAACGGTGGCGTCGTGAATATTCCCAACTCGGTGAACATCCCATTTTACGTTTCCACACAGCTCATTATCAATCCGTTTTTGGGTGTAAACAGTTCGGTGCAACTGCTCAATCCACCGATTGATGAAGCCTGTGCCGGACAAATCTTCATCCACAACCCCGGTGCTTTTGATCCCGATGGCGACAGCATTTCATACCGGCTTGTAAACTGCTTGGGAGAGTTGGGAGCCAATATTCCGGGCTTCGGCCAGCCTGCTGCAACAAATAGCTTTACGCTCGATCCAATTACCGGCGACCTAATTTGGAATACGCCAACACCTGGCGGAGTTGGTGAATACAACGTGGCCTTTGTTATTGAAGAATGGCGTCGCGGAATTTTGATTGGATTCGTAACGCGCGATATGCAAATCAATGTAGTTCCCTGCCAAAACACACCTCCGGTTATTCAGCCCTTACCCGATATTTGTGTAACAGCAGGCGATACGGTTGCCTTTACAGTTACAGCCAACGATGCCGATTTTCCGGCACAATTGATAACGCTTTCTGCTACCGGCGGGCCCCTGCTTTTTGACCCGCCCTATACTGCCGTTTTTCCAAGCCTGTCGATGTTTTCTCAGGTAAGCCAAGATTTCTTTTGGTCAACCGCCTGCCTGCATGTGCGAAAACAGCCTTATCTTGTTACTTTCAAGGCCATCGATAACGGGAATCCCAATTTGGCCGATTTCGAAAGTGTGAATATTACCGTTGTAGCCGAAGGTCCCGATACGCTCATCGCTACACCCGAAGGGAACACCATTCGATTAGACTGGACAATTAGTCCGTGTTCAGAAGCAACTGCCTACGCTATATACCGCCGAAATGGAAGCTTTCCATTTGAGCCAACCGAATGTCAAACCGGCGTTCCTTCGTTTACAGGCTACACCCTGCTCGACACGGTGAATGGGTTAAATACACTTTCCTACAGCGATGGCGCTGATGGTGCGTTAATGCCGGGGAGTTCCTATTGTTACCGCGTTGTTGCTTTGTTTTCCGATGGTGCAGAAAGCTATACTTCGCCAGAAGCTTGTGCTTATCTGAAAGATTCACGACCGGTAATTACGCATGTAAGTATTGAAAAAACCAGTAACGCTTCGGGTCGTGTTTACCTCGAATGGTCGAAACCCGATGAACTCGATACACTTGCATGGCCGGGGCCTTATAGCTATAAGGTTGCACGTGCATCGGGGCTCAATGGAAATCAGTTTGACGAACTGGCAACGTTGAGCGGTTTGAACGATACGATTTACATAGATTCAATTGCTCCACTGAATACTGAAACTGCTGGCCTGAATTACCGCATCTTGCTTTTTCAGGAAGGAAGCGAGCCGGTTGAGATCGCGCAATCATTGCCCTCATCATCGGTGTTTTTATCGGGCAACGGTAGCGATAATGCCAATAATTTGAGCTGGACATACAATGTTCTATGGCAAAACGATAGTTTCATCGTTTATCGTAAAAATGAATTAACCAACGATTTCGATTCAATTGGCATAAGCAATACTGGAAACTATCTGGATGGCGGGCTTACAAATGGACAAAGCTATTGCTACAAAGTGGAGTCATTGGGGCGCTTCACCGCAACAGGCTATGTGTTTCCAGTTCGCAATTTTTCACAAGAGTTGTGCGTAGTTGCTCAGGATTTAACTCCGCCTTGTTCACCAACTTCACAACTGCTTAGTTCCTGCGATTCGTTGCGTAACAATTTGGCTTGGGAAATTCCAGACTCGATTTGTCTGAACGATATTGTGCACTACACAATCTACTTTAAACCTCAGCTTGATTCACCTTATGTTATACTGCAAACACTTGAGGCAGGGAATTATACATATGAACATATACCCGGCGAATTTGTAGCTGGTTGTTACAAGGTTACGGCAAGCGATTCGTCCGGAAACGAAAGTACGGCAAGCGAGCTGTGCGCCGATAACTGTCCGGAGTATGAATTGCCAAATGTATTTACCCCAAACATCGATGGATATAATGATGCGTTTCGTCCTTTCCCATACCGCTTTGTTGAGAAAGTGGACTTTACCGTTTTTAACCGATGGGGAACCGAAGTGTTTGATTCTGAAGATCCGGAGTTAAAATGGAATGGACGCATTCGAAATACGGGAGCGCTTCTTCCTGACGGAGTTTATTTTTATATATGTATTGTATACGAGCAGCGTCTCGAAGGATTAGTGCCACGTACGTTAAAAGGAACAATTCAGTTATTGGCCGGTTCAGAAAAACAAGCGAATTAAGCGAAGTAGACATGTTTACAGGAATTATAGAAAGCACCGGCTATGTTGAGCATATTGAAAACGAAGGAAGCAATAGCCATTTTACCATTCGAAGCTCAATTAGCAGTGCGTTGAAGATAGATCAAAGTATTGCGCACGATGGAGTCTGCTTAACCGTTACCCAAGTAAATGGCGATACGCATCGGGTTACCGCAATTGCCGAAACATTAAATCGCAGTTCGTTAGGCAAATGGACAATTGGCAAACAGATTAATTTGGAACGCTGCATGAAAGCCGATGGACGATTTGATGGGCACATTGTTCAAGGACATGTAGATTGCATCGGGAAATTGGAACGGATTGAAGACCGAAATGGAAGCTGGGGATTGTTCTTCAGTCACGTCCCGGGCGATACATTTATTACAGTTCCCAAAGGCAGTATTTGTGTAAATGGGGTAAGTCTCACTGTAGTTGAAAGCGACTCAACTTTTTTTTCCGTAGAAATCATTCCATTCACTTGGCAACATACCAATCTAGGTGGTCTTAAGCCGGGCGATGTTGTGAATTTGGAATTTGATATCATCGGGAAATATCTGGCAACGCTTACTTTTCGCAAAAACAATTAATTTTTTTTTTACAGATTTAAACATTTATATCAGGTTGTTGTTTTAAACTTAACCAACCCTGTGGGAACTCCCTTGCAGTATGGCGATAAAGTGATGTTGATATGCATTCGTTGAATTCCAGGTATTCAATCAAAGACTTGGAGCGCCTTTCGGGCGTTAAAGCACATACCATACGCATTTGGGAACAGCGGTATAACTTGCTGCAGCCAGACAGAACAGACACCAACATTAGGTTGTATAGTGATCAAGATGTAAAACTATTGCTTAATGTTTCTTTATTGCTGAAGCACGGAGGAAAAATTTCGCATATCTGTAAACTTTCGTCGCAGGAAATTGCCCAGAAAATTTCTGAGCTTGCCAATGCAGAGAAAGCACGCGAACCGTATTGCGAAGGCCAAGTTAATAACTTGGTTGTGGCGATGTTACAATTCGAAGAAATGCGCTTCGAGCAAACATTGGCTGAAAGCATCGAGCGGATGGGTTTTGAATTTACTATGCTCAATGTGATTATTCCCTTTTTGCAAAAAGTGGGTATGATGTGGCTTTCGGGTGAATCGTCTATTCTACAGGAGCATTTTATAAGCAATCTGATTCGCCGGAAAATGCTTGTGGCCATTGATGCATTGCCCTTGGTTGATAATCCGAACGCCGAAACATTTTTATTGTTTTTGCCCGAAGGAGAATTGCACGAGGTTGGGTTATTGTTTTCGAAGTATTTACTCAAAGCACGCGGAAAGCGAGTAATGTATATGGGGCAAACGTTGCCGCGCGAAGATGTTCAAGTGTATTGCCGCGAATACAAACCTGATTATCTGCTAACTTTTTTTACCGCGGCTCACTCTGTTGAATCGATCAATACCTATTTGAAAGACCTTGTGAAGTTATCAGGTAAAACCCAAATTCTTATTGCAGGTATGCAGATTCACCAGCCTGAAATTGTAATACCACAGGAAGTTACATTTATAAGTTCGGTGATGGATCTTATCAATCTTGCCGAAGGTCGTTCAATTAAGCCAAAGACAGGCACTCAAAATTGAGCTGATTAACATTTTTTTACGACTGCTAATCATTTTATCGTATTGAAAAAAAGCGCATTAAGATATTTTTTGCGTTTTTATAGTTTTTTTCTTGTTTAAACTTTGCTTTACTATTGTTAAACAAAAAGTGTTTAATATATTTGCTACAACATTAAACAAAAAGCTTATGTCAACAATAGAATTCAATGCCGAAGTATTAAACTTGAGTAAGCCCCTGCGTTATTTTGCGCTGAACCTTACCTCAAATGATGAAGAAGCCAAGGATTTGTTGCAGGAAACTTTACTTAAAGCAATAAGCAATCGCCATCGTTTTGCCGATAAAACAAATCTAAAGGCTTGGATGTACACGATTATGAAGAACATCTTCATTAACAATTACCGTCGCGCAACTAAGTCGAATACAATTGTGGATCAAACAAAAGACCTTTATTTTCTTAATATTCCACAGCAAGGGGAGCAAATCGCTCCCGAATCGAAATATTCGGAGCGCGAAATTTTAAATAAAATTGAATTGCTATCCGACGAATACAAAATTCCATTTAACATGTATTTTGATGGATATAAATACAAGGAAATTGCAGACTATCTCGATTTGCCAATCGGTACAGTAAAGAGCCGAATATTTCTTGCGCGTCGCCAGCTCATGTCTATGTTAAAGGGATACAGATAAGCATTATCTTTCGCTATGGCATCGATGCAACTTTACGATTCGGTAAGTATACGCTGTTCGCGACTTACCACACAGCGTTACAGCACTTCATTTACCCTTGGAATTAAATCGCTTGCAAAGCGCTATCGCGACCCTATTTATGCCATTTATGGTTTTGTGCGTTTTGCCGATGAAATCGTTGATACCTTTAAGCGGGGCGATGCTGCAGAATTGTTGAATGAATTTCGCTCTGACACCTACAAAGCCATTCGCCGCGGAATAAGCTTAAATCCCATTTTACACAGCTTTCAGGCATGTGTAAATACCTATAAAATAGATCGCGAACTCATCGATACCTTCCTCAATTCGATGGAAATGGATCTGTCAGAAACTTCTTACGATCAACTAGGATACGAAAAATATATTTTGGGTTCTGCCGAAGTGGTTGGCTTGATGTGTCTTCGCGTTTTTTGTGAGGGCGACGAAGCAGAATATCAAAGGTTAAAGTTGCCAGCTATGCGTTTAGGTTCGGCCTTCCAAAAAATTAATTTCCTGCGCGATTTGAACGCAGATTATTTCGGTTTGGGTCGCGTGTATTTTCCGGGAATTGAATTAACCAAGTTCGACGAAACGACCAAGGAAGCAATTTTAGATGACATTCGAAAAGACTTCGATGATGGATTTAAGGGTATTTTACAACTGCCCAAAGGCGCTCGTTTCGGCGTGTATGTGGCCTATGTGTACTATTATGCCCTGCTCAATAAAATCAGTGGTACACCGAGTGCACGCATACTCGAAGAACGCATTCGTATTGCCGATGGACGAAAATACGCCCTCATTTTGAAATCATACTTACGCCACCAACTCAATCTCATAGGGTAATATCCGAAAAATTAGCATTGCCATGAAAACAAAAAATTTATCGGTTACAATAGATGAGAATTCAGGTTTCTGTTTCGGTGTAGTGTATGCAATCGAAATGGCCGAAGATGTGCTGAATGAGCAGGGTTATTTGTATTGTCTGGGCGACATCGTACACAACGACGAAGAAGTAAATCGCCTAAAATTAAAAGGATTACGAATAATTGATCATTCGGATTTTGAAACGCTGCGTGATGAAAAAGTGCTAATACGCGCGCACGGCGAACCACCATCGACATACCGAAAAGCAATAGAGAACAACATTACGCTTATTGATGCTACGTGCCCTGTTGTGTTAAAACTTCAGAACCGCATCCGATCGTCTTACGACAAAAGCGAAACCATTTTCCTAATGGGTAAGAAAGGTCATGCTGAAGTTACTGGATTGATGGGACAAATCAACAACCAGGGCGTTGTTTTTTCGGATATTGATGAGTTAGAAATTGATACGCTTCCGAAAGAAATTACCCTCTACACGCAGACCACGAAAAGCAAGCAGAAATTCCGTGAGACCCGCGAGGCACTTGAATCTAAGGGTATAAAAGTTACTGCTCACGATACCATCTGCTCGCAGGTTAGCGATCGCGACAATGAGTTGCGTTCGTTTGCATGCGCTTTCGATGCTATTTTATTTGTAGGTGGAACCAAATCCTCGAACGGAAAGGTTCTATACAACGTGTGCAAGGAACAAAATCCGCGTACATATTTTATTTCAACCGTTTCGGAATTGAATGCTGATTGGTTTACTTCGAGCGATCGAATCGGCATCTGCGGCGCCACATCAACACCCATGTGGCTAATGGAAGATGTGAAGAAGGTTCTCGAAACACTTTAATGCAATTTACGATTCAATCGCACATCCGCGAAGCGAATGCTGATAATGTTTTTGCAGGATTCAACCTCAGTCTTTTTACATTCCTGAGTCCGGCATTCCCTAAAATGCATGTTCAGCAGTTCGATGGATGCAAAACCGGCGATGTCGTGTCGGTTTCTTTATTTGTTCCGGGATTGCCGGTTCAGAAGTGGATCAGTGAAATAACAAAGCACCACTCCGAATTTGGAAGAATACACGAATTTACCGACGAGGGAAGAGCCTTGCCGTTCTTCCTTAAAAAATGGACGCATGTTCACCGCATTGAACAGACTGGAAAAGACGTGCTAATTACAGATGCTATTCGCTTTAAAACTCCTTGGTATTTTCCGGCTGCTCTCGCATACATGCTGCTATATCCGTCGTTTTACAGCCGTAAAAAAAAATATGCTGTCTATTTCACTCAGAACTTGTAGCAAATGCCTGCGTTTAGCAAACCGTATGCGCCAAAACCAGCTTCAAGCACCAAGCCTAAATTGTATTTGCTGTAAACCTTAATTCCGGCAAGAGCCCCAAAGATTGTCGTTGTACCTCCGAAATCAATGTTGGTAGAAGTTGGGTCAACAACCTCTTCTGTATTGCGGCCTGCCCAAACACTCACATAAATATCCTGCTTGTGATCGCTAAGGTGCAATTTCATCTGGTTCTTGATCCAACGTGTAAGGTGCATATTAAGCTTTAAACCATAGTAATAATTATTTATAGTTGCTGCCTGCTTCCCTGCTTCCTTCGTTTGTCTTTGACTCCATCCTCCCAATACTCCAATTCCAACATCGCTGCGTACACCAAGTTCTGCATTGAAAAAAATGGGCTGTTTTTGAGAAAAGGCATCGCTCGACTTTAACCGAATAAAGCTGGTATGCAAATCGAGTACAACCATACCTTGGTCGAAGGCTTGTGTGTACCGTTTACGCTGCGAATAAGCTTTACACGCAAATAGAGATAAGATTATGAGGCTAAATAGAATCCCTTTTTTCATCTCCGAACACTTAAATTTCTGTTCGAATATACAATTCTTTTAATTGTTGGGCATGCACCTGCGACGGCGCATCAATCATCATGTCGCGACCGGAGTTGTTTTTAGGGAATGCAATA
>JBKCFX010000496.1:0-6022 GCA_046303595.1 Bacteroidia bacterium | reverse complement strand
ATGCGCTGCCCCCAGCGGTTGTGAATTACCAGCTTAAACTGCTCCACACAATCGCTGTAAACACAGAACGTTTCGTTGGCTTCGGGGCCTTTCTTATTGGGCGAGAAAATAGTGGGAATGAACACTTCGTTGCAGCGTATGTCAACCGTTATGGTAAGCGTATCGGAAACCCGGCAACCGAAGGAGTCGGTAGCAAAAACGATGTACTCGGTGGTTTCAAGGGGCGTTGCCAGTGGATTGGGGCAATTGCTGCAACTAAGACCTTCGTCGGGTGTCCACACATAGCTCGTGGCGTTTGAAACTGTGCTGAGCTGCGCCGTATCGCCCAAAATGATTGTGGTGGGACTTGCCGTAGCACTCAGCGATGGACTCGCCAATTGAATCTGCACCGTGTCGGTATCAACACAGCCGGCATTGCTGGTGGCCTGGAGCGTGTATTGGCCACTTTCGGTAACTTCAAACGTACTGCTCTCGCTGCCGTCTTGCCAGAGGTATTGAGTAAAGCCCGGTTGCGATAGTGTAAATTCGGTGGTGTTGCACAACAATGTGTCGTTGCCTAAATCCAGAAAATTGTTTGGTGCAAATACAATGTGCAGGGTGTCGGTGCAGGTTATTTCTTGTGTTTCTGTTGCCGCTGGAGCATACGCGAGTGAGGTAATAAAACCAAATGTTTCTTGACAAGGCACGGTGCTTAGAACACTGCCCGTGTTTTTATCGATTTCAAAAAGTGTGGCATTCATACTAATGGCCCAAAGTTTTTGGGTAGAGGCATCGTAGGCAAGACCACGGCAATCGTTTTGAGTTGCACCAATTAATGTGGTAGATGCATCGCTAACATTGATGCGGTAAAGATTGCCAACGTATGAAATGCCATACAATACGTTATCGCCCGGATCGTAGGCCAAACCATTGATTCCATCTTCAAGGCCGTAATAGCTTGCAGATGAGGTAAACAAATTTAAGTCGCCAACAACGGTGAGCGCGCCGGTACTTGTATTTATCGTGTACAATTGCTGGTTTACCGGATCTTCGGTTATTTGCTGGGGCGCACCCACTGCATAGAAAATTCCGTTTGCATTATCGAATTCGCCCGAAAAAATATCCTGCGCGTATCCAAAATTGATGGGATTTTCGACTCCGGTTTCGGTATTTACACTGCCTAAACCTTGAAAAACCGATACGCCGTAGAGTGTGGAGGTTGAACTTTCAAATCCGGTGGCAACCCAATCGTCGCCGGCATTGTCCTGAATGATATCGATGCTGCCATCAAGCGGCGAAATATAAAATATCAAATCTTCACTCAAATGGTCGTATGCGATGAGTTTGCCTCCCTGCCCGGCAATGGTAGTTGATGCGTTTACCTGCAGGCTTAAATTCACAAAACCCTGTGCACGTTCTGCGGCAGTAGGCACGTAGCGGGCGTTGGCCACGGTATCGGCTGGAATGAATGTACCTGCTCCCCCACTCCACTGCAGGCCTAAAACATTCGTAAAGCTGCTCAAGTTTGCCTGAAGCTGCACGGTATCGTTGCCGCATACAGTGAGCGTATCGCCCAAATCGAAGGCAGCGCAGGGCTCCTCGACTGTAAAGCAATCGACCGGAAGCAGATGAACCCATTGCGGAAGCGCAAAAAATGGATTAACCTCGGCAGGCAATTCGGTAATGGGGCCAATTGAAGCGGCAGGATTTTCGGGATTTTCAATACGAAAAAGGGAGCTTCCAACAACATAGTACAAGTTTCCATCGGGCCCAAGCTGAGCAGCTCCGTGCGGGTCGTTCTGATTGCCAATAGGAATTTGTGTTGCAGAGGCAGCAATCGTTGTTGGATTACCCGATGTTAAATCGAATTGAAAGAGCGCAAAATTACCGCCGGCATAGAGAAAATTGCCATCGAATGTAAATTCAAAATATTGTAAAACATCTCCATTCAATTCATTAAAGGGCACATTAAGCGGGCTGCTAATTTGACCGGTTGCCGTATTAAAGTCGTAAAGCTGAAATCCCAAAAAGGTGCTGCCGGTTGGGTCTAACTCTCCTGTGCAGACAAATTTAGTTCCTTGATAATTTATCCTTCCTGAACCGTTTAAAATAATCGGACTTAAAACAGGAACCGGATTTACACCCTGAGCAGTAAGGTCAAATGCAGCTATTGTTGGCGTTCCGGGATCGTTGCCGTTGCTTACAATCCAAAAACCGTCGCCTGTTGATTTAGGAATGGCCAGCAAGACCTCCGTTTCGTTGTCGTAAAGCGGAATTGATTTCTGTCCGGCCACTACATCGCCCATTCCACCATCAAGTGTCATATCTACCAATGAGTAGGTAATACCATTACTTCCTTCCTCGTAATCATCAATGCAAAAAATATAATATTTATCACATGAACCTGGTAAAGGCACAATAATGGCTGCCATGAAAGATGAGAGTACATCACTGCCGCCTAAATTGCTTCCGTTGGGCATGGGCTCATCTTGTGCATTCCACACGGTAATGCCGTCGGTATAAAATAAAAGTGCGCCGGTATTTTTATCGGCAACAGATGCAGAACCTTCGATCTGTGTACCGGTTATAAGCGGAGGCAAAATACTCGGTAAGGCAGCTCCTGTGGGATACGTTGGAGGTGTAGTATTGAAATCGATGGCTGAATTAAAGCCGAAACGCCATTGATTATTCTGTAATTGCCCGAAAAGATTGCCGACTGCTAAAACCAGAATAATTCCTGCAAATAACCTGGTTAGAATGGACTTTCTTCGATGTATTGCGTAATAACTTTCCATTTGTTTATACTTATATTAATAAACCAACGAATGTACTAAATTTACTAACCAACGAAATTGTACCCGTTTTGTTGATAATGCTACCATCATGCTGTTTGAGGAATAGATTAAACACATACATGCCACTTTGCGCCGCTTGCCCTTTAAATGTGCCGTCCTAGCAGGTGTTAATATTCTATGTTCCGAAAATGCGTTCATCCAGGTTCATTGGCCTTGCTGGTCATACGTACTAATCGACGGCAATGCCGCACATAAAAAACCAGCAACGATTTTATCCCCACTTGTCATAAAAACACTTATCGGTTATTCGCCTTTACAAATCGCATAAATTCTTCGCCAATGCGAATTAAATATAATCCTTCCGATAATCCGCTGCAGTTAATTTGTGTGTTTCCATCCTGTAGCATTCCTGTTAACACAATTTGCCCACAGTTGTTATAAATAAGGTAGTTCGAGCCTGCTTCATGGGCATTAAATTCTATGTTAAGATAATCTGTTGCAGGATTCGGATAGGCTAACACGGTTGGAGGATTTGATTTGTCGATACCGGTACTGCCGCTTTCAACCGTAAGTGCAAGGGTGTCGCTAAAAATACAATCCGAAACAACTAAACTCACGGTATAAGAGCCGGCGGTGGCATAGGTGTGCTGCGGATTGGCTTCGGTGGCGGAATTTCCATCGCCAAAGTTCCAAACATAGCTGAGCTGTGCATTATTGTTTGCTTCAGACGAATTGGTAAAGTTGAAGGTGTTTGATGAAACAGAATAGCTGAAATCTGCCGTTGGCTTGTTAATGAGCAAGTTCCATTGAACAGAATTTTCGAAGAGTGTTTGATCGGATTGTTGCTGATAATACAAGGCCCGTTGAGGATTTATGCCTGCGTTGTAGGATAATCCGCCCGAAGGAATTTTCCATATACTGCTAAATAACGACAATGCAGCAACATAACTTCCGTCGAGATTGGGATGGCTGTTATCGCCGCTGTGCAGCACCAGATTGGTATCGTTGAGAATGTTTTGCCAGGTTACTCCCACCGGAGCGCATTGAATGCCTAAATCATCGCTTATCATTGTATAGGCGCTGGTTAGCGAATCCTGCATGTGGTTAAAATCGGTAAAAACGGGACTGCAATAGGTATTGGACGGATCGCATTGTTGTCCTCCAAAACGGCGCCCCCAAGTCATATAAGTAATTAATCGCGCACAAGGGTTGTATTGCTCAATAAGTAATTTTATGTCTGCCATAGCAGGATACATATCGTTGTAACGATAAAAATCAATCGTTGGGATTTGGCTTTGCTCTTGTAAAATAACATAATCCCAGTTGCCCTGACTTATTTTCGTAAAAGTTGTAGCATCATTAAGGTGACTGGATATAAGATATCCACCGGGCATATTGGAATCAATTATTAGGGTTTTTCCCGCAGAACTAGAAAGGCTTTGAACAAGCTGTGGTAAATTATTATATGAAGTATAGCTGTTTCCGAGGAAAAGTACCGAGAGCGTATCCTGCGCAAGCAAACTATTGAAGGCAAAAGCCGTTAAAAAAACAAGTGTAGTTCTGATTTTCATGGTTCTATTTATTAATTGTTTGCCAATTGAATTTGTTTTGTGACACACTTTTTGGATAGTCTCGTTCAATTTGTTTTGAATTATTTCTGCCTTAACTCATCACTTACTGCGACTTAAAGTTTCACGAAATTATACAACAGTTTTAATCGTACAATTGTCAAAAATTGCTTAATTCAATTAAAAATGGCACGTTGCTTAACGCCTAAATCCTTTATTAACAAAATCTTGGCATTTCTACCCTTTTTGAAAAACATGGAAACGCCACTATTCGATTCCCGTTTTTTCTTTTTGTTTAATTACGTTTCATAGCACAGTTTAAAACGAACTAATCGATCGCAAAACATGGAAAATTCGTTTGGCCTAATGCAGTGTTTTTTGAGGAACAATTGCTGTTTATTTGAATAAATATGTGCCAAAATTTTGGGCACAGATGTAGCCCGACAAAAACAGAAATGCTATTAACGGTAAATTAATCAATGATTTAGACCCTTGCATCGTACAATTAACTGTTTCGGATAGATTTAAATTTAGATTATTGAACAAGCGTAATTGTCCCCGTTTTATTTACCACCACACCATCGAGCTGGCGCACATACACGTTAAATGCATACACGCCGCTTTGAGCCGCTTGCCCCTTAAATGTGCCATCCCAGCATTGATTGATGTCTTCGGTTTCGAAAATACGTTCGCCCCAGCGGTTGTGGATTACCAGCTTAAACTGCTCCACACAATCGCTAAACACGCAGAATGTTTCGTTGGCTTGAGGGCCTTTGGAATTGGGTGAGAAGATGGTGGGAATGAACACTTCCTTGCAGGTAAAATCGACCTCTACGCGCACCGTGTCGGTTTTGGTGCAGCCTAAAGAATCGGTTCCGGTTACTATGTAGCTTGTGCTTTGCTGTGGCGAGGCGAGTGGCGCGCTGCAAATGGAGCAACTCAACCCTTCTGTAGGCGACCAAACATAACTTATAGCGCCGCTTGCGTTTAACTGCACCGTATCTCCGGCCACTATTGAAACAATTGCCGGCCCTGCATCTACATCGGGCAATGTATACACGGTAAGGGTATTGGTAACAAGGCTATCGCAGCCATTGGCAGCTTGCAACGATGTGGTAAATACGCTTGATTCGCTGTAAACGGTTCCGTCATCAGCTGTGTAAGGCCCGCATGAAAAAATGTCAAGCTCGCCCACAGCCGCTGCATTGATGGTTAAATTTAGCGTAACAATACTGTCGCAACCATTTGCTGCGGTAAAGGTGAACGGATAAACCCCGCTTTGTGTTAGGACGGTTCCATCGGGCGCCTCATAGCTACTGCAGGCCGATGCCGTAATGGATGAAGACAAGGGTAAGGCATCAGACAGATCCAGTTCAAATGTGGCCGTATCGCTGCCGCTGCGGCACCCATTGCTGGCCGATACAATAAGCGAAATCGTGTAAATACCGGGTGCACTGTAGGTGTATTGAGGGTTTACGATCGTGGCGGTATCTTGAGTTGTTGCAGGATCTCCAAAATCCCATTGGTAATCGAATGCTGCTGCAGAACCGCCCGACTGAAAATTCACCTGCAACGGAGAACACGGTAATGGATCGTTGGCGGTGATAATGGCCTGCGGGGGATTAGTTGAGTTAAGAGCCGAACATGCGCTATCGGGCACAAACTTCCACAGGGTGTTTG
>JBKCFX010000495.1:0-7096 GCA_046303595.1 Bacteroidia bacterium | reverse complement strand
AGATCATAGTTTTCGAGCACTTTAACCCCTGTAAACTTTGGCTTTTGTAGTGTTGCCGACGAAAAATCGAGCTGCAATTTATTCTTACGCGCCTCTCCGATACTGATGTATTCTTTGTGCTGACCACGGTTGGCGTGTTGTTCGCGGATGCGCTCGTATTCAACATCCAAATTGCCCATAAATGTGCCTTTTAGCTCACTATTTAATAGCGAACCGGCCACCGGAACCGAACGCGAGGCATCTAAGACATGCACCACCGGTCCGCTGTACTGTGGAGCAATCTTAACAGCCGTATGCGTTTTCGATGTGGTAGCACCACCAATCAATAAAGGTATCGTGAATCCCTGTTTCTCCATCTCTCGCGCAACAGTCACCATCTCGTCGAGCGATGGCGTAATCAATCCGCTCAATCCGATGATGTCGGCCCCCACTTCTTTCGCTTTATCCAAAATCTTCTGATATGGCACCATCACACCCATATCCACCACTTCGTAGTTATTACAACCTAGTACCACGCCTACGATGTTCTTTCCAATATCGTGCACATCGCCTTTTACCGTAGCCATCAATATGGTTCCGTTGCTGCTGCTGCCGCCCGACTGCTTTTCGGCTTCGATATAAGGCAACAAATACGCTACGGCTTTTTTCATCACACGGGCCGATTTCACCACTTGCGGTAGGAACATCTTACCGCTTCCAAACAAATCGCCCACAATGTTCATCCCATCCATTAAAGGTCCTTCAATAACTTGTAACGGACGATCGAAGAGCTGACGGCATTCTTCGGTGTCTTCGTCGATGTACTCTACAATTCCTTTTATTAAGGCATGCGATAATCGTTCTTTAACGGGAAGTTTGCGCCATTCTTCGTCTTTTTCCTGAACCTTGCCCTTGGCTTTAATGGTTTCGGCAAATTCTACCAAGCGCTCGGTGGCATCGTTGCGTCGGTTGAGCAATACGTCTTCGACACGCTCGAGCAAATCTTTCGGAATTTCTTCGTACACCTCCAGCTGACCGGCATTTACAATGCCCATATCGAGTCCGGCGCCAATGGCATGGTACAAAAATGCGCTGTGCATGGCCTCGCGCACCCGATCGTTGCCTCGGAAAGAGAACGAAATATTCGATACACCACCACTTACACGGGCTCCGTGCAGATTGGCTTTAATCCAACGCGTGGCTTCGATAAAATCAACTGCGTAATTGTTGTGTTCCTCGATACCCGTTGCAACCGTTAAAATATTGGGATCGAAAATGATATCGGTAGCCGGGAAACCCACTTTTTGCGTCAAAATATCATAAGCCCGCCGGCAAATAGCAATGCGGCGTTCGTACGAATCGGCCTGCCCTTGTTCGTCGAAGGCCATCACCACCACTGCGGCGCCATAACGTTTTACTAGTTTGGCCTGCTCGATGACTTTTTCTTCGCCTTCTTTGAGCGAAATGGAATTTACGATGGATTTCCCTTGCACACATTTTAATCCAGCTTCGATTACGCTCCATTTCGAGGAATCGATCATCACCGGAAGTTTGGCAATATCGGGTTCGGCAGCCATCAGATTGAGGAACCTTACCATAGCTGCTTCTGAGTCGAGCATGCCTTCGTCCATATTCACATCGAGAATCTGCGCTCCGCCTTCAACTTGATGCAAGGCCACTGTTAGGGCTTCCTCGTAATTGCCTTCGGTGATGAGGCGCGCAAATTTGCGGCTTCCGGTAACGTTGGTGCGCTCGCCGATGTTTACAAAATTGGTTTCCTTGCGTATGGTAACAGGTTCAAGTCCGCTGTAGAAAGGCAATTCATCGCGTTGTTCAAGGGTATGCGGTGCGTATTCGGCAGCGATGCGTGCAATTTCGCGAATGTGCGGAGGTGTAGTTCCGCAGCACCCTCCGATGATGTTTACCAGGTTATTTTCGAGGTATTCGCGAATCTGAACACCCATCTGCTCGGGCGTTTCGTCGTATTGGCCAAAGGCGTTGGGAAGTCCGGCATTGGGATGCGCCGAAATGCGGAATTTGGCATTCTTCGCCAGCGTTTCAACATAAGGCTTAAGTTGACGGGCACCGAGCGCACAATTGAAGCCCACCGAAAGCAAATCGATGTGCGAAACCGAATACAGAAATGCTTCGGCTGTTTGTCCGGTAAGCGTACGTCCACTCTGGTCTGTGATGGTTCCCGAAACCATTACGGGCATTTTGATGCCGTGTTGTTCGCAATATTGATCGATGGCAAAAAGTGCAGCTTTCGCGTTGAGCGTGTCGAAAATAGTCTCAACCAAAAGAATATCGGCGCCGCCATCTACGAGTCCACGCACCTGTTCGGTGTAGGCTTCAACGAGTTGATCGAAAGTAACGGCACGATAACCCGGATCGTTTACATCAGGCGAAATGCTGGCCGTGCGGTTGGTTGGACCGATGGACCCTGCCACAAAGCGCGGCTTATCAGGCTGAAGTTCGGTGTATTTATCGGCAGCTTCGCGGGCCAGTTTGGCGGCAGCCACGTTAAGATCGTACACAATGTGTTCGAGGTGATAGTCGGCCTGCGCGATGCTGGTTCCGCTAAACGTGTTGGTTTCGGCAATGTCGGCGCCGGCTTCGAAATAAGCCTCGTGAATCTCGCGGATAATTTCGGGCCGCGTTAAGGCCAGCAGATCGTTGTTGCCCTTGAGAGGATGCTCATGGTTTTCGAAATGGCCCTTACGAAAATCCTCTTCCTCCAGCGAATGGCGCTGAATCATGGTTCCCATGGCTCCATCGAGCACCAAAATGCGTTTGTTCAACGCTTCATACAATTGTTTTGATCTCTTCATAAATGCAAATTCTTGCTGCATGAATCAGAAAGCCTTGGCGAAGCAGAAGTAGAAAATAGATTTGCTTATCTGCTCCCGTTGCCGGAGTTAGGAATTGGCACCGTTCTTAAATTGAAGAGGTTGCCAAGACGTCGACGGGCCTATTCCCTCGGTCTTTCTGGATAAGTGCAGGTCAATGAACGGCCGCAAATATACTACTTGAATAAATACAAGCAGATTTTAAATTCGCATATATTCATGGCTTGTGTTAACAAATACAGCTTGACATGAAGCGATTGATTTTGTAGGAATCCTATCCCCCCTACCCTAAGGGCGAAGCTACAAAACCGCAACCGTCTAATCGTAAATAAACGTTTATAAACGTTTAAAACGGTAATTGTTTTTTTCGAATTCAGGCTTTACACTCGAACTATGATAAATTGCTTAACAAACAGATTAATCTCAGCGGCAAGAAATTTAATAGTAGACATCTTGCTGTAGGATTAAGCATTAGCAGATTACGATTCCTTTGGCAGAATATGTTGCAAGAATATGCACTAAAGCGAAATTCTCGTGTCATGCGTATTTTTAAAAGATACCTTTGCTGCAATGTCGGGGATTTACATTCACATTCCGTTTTGCCGCAGAGCCTGTGTGTATTGCGATTTTCATTTCAGCACCTCGATGCGGTTTAAACGTGATTTTGTTAAAGCGCTGGTAAAAGAAATTGACCTTCGAAAAAACGAACTCAACACAATGCCCCGCACCTTGTATTTCGGAGGAGGTACACCATCGCAATTGGATAAAGAAGAAGTGTATTCCATTTTTTCTGCTTTAAATGATGCGTTTCCGAATAATAACTATGAAGAGATAACCTTCGAAGCCAATCCTGAGGATTTGAATAGCGATTATCTGCGAATGTTGAAAGAAATGGGCGTTAATCGCCTCAGCATTGGCGTTCAAAGCTTTAATGAGAAATTGTTGGCTTACATGAACCGGCGTCACACGAAACAGGAAGCATTTCAATGTATCGAACTAGCACATCAAGCTGGATTTGAGCAGATTTCGATGGATCTGATTTACGGCATTCCGGGATTGTCGGAAGCCAAGTGGCTTGAACAATTAAACATTGTTGCTCAATTGCCGGTAAATCACTTATCGTGTTATGCATTGACGGTTGAACAGGGAACGCCGCTTGCGAAATCGATTCGTCTGAAAAAAGCAGAAGATGTAGATGATGATGCAGCTGCTCTTCATTTTGCAATGCTTCAGCACTGGGCTGGCGAATTGGGTTGGGAACATTACGAAGTGTCGAATTTATGTAAACCTGACAATCGGGCTTTGCACAACAGTGCTTACTGGAGCGGGGCACAATACCTCGGATTAGGTCCAGCGGCTCACTCCTTTCAAGGGATGACACGGCGCATCAATGTTGCCAACAACGTGAAGTATATTCGCGGACTCCATGATGACCTTGATGCTCCGCATGTGTATGAGACGTTGAGTTTACGTGATCGCTTTAATGAGATGATTCTTACAGGAATTCGCACAGCCAACGGTATTGATGTATCGGCGCTAAGGAAGATTAGCCGGAAGCATGCTGAATTATTGTTGCAAAAGATCCAAAATGAAGCGGATAAATACGATTATGATACGAATGAATCGTCCATAAAATTGAAAACAGATTATTGGTTTCAATCGGATGGAATCGCTGCTGATCTTATGATTTTGGAGAAGGAGTGGCTCATTTAATTTAGTGAATTCAAGCTGAGAACTCCGTTTTTCAAATAACTTGGTGTAAAACCGGCACCCAAAGCGTATAAAAAATCGGAACTAATGAATAAACATTATAGCATTTTATCAGATACATATTGGTTTATACACACCTAAAATCTATACACTATAATTTCAAATTATTTAGGTGAAAAAATAACACAACATCTCAGTATTGGAGTGAAATTGGTGTTAAGCCTAAAAATGATTATGGTATGTACTACAGAGTTAAAATTTTCGGTATAGAATCAGGTCAAGACCTTGGATATGAACAAGAATATATGAAACAAAAGAACCAAACATTAGAACTTTCACCTGAACAGATTAAGAATCTAACATCTGGTTCCTCAATTGTTTAATCCTCTAATAGTAAGATAAAATCGTTAGTTTTTTTGGTGGAGTCAATTTGAGTACTTTCCAATTTAACTACAATTGTCCCGTCAGGAATAAGTTTACTCTTATCACGTTTAATTGGCATTGTCATTCTCCATTCGTATCCGTTACTCGGTTCACGGAGTAAGTATGTTTTTGTTTTGTAATACCAATAATTTGCAGTGTCACTACCCATAAGTAAATTATTATTTTGTTTAGTTTTAAATTGATTAAAACTGGTTGTCTGACATTTAACGGAAAAAGACAACATCGTGGTAGTAAGAATTAACAAAAATGTCTTCATGGTTATTAGTATTTAATTGTTTTACAATTATTTATAAGTAAATAACTCTTAAATTCACGATAGAGATTCCATTTAAATTGAAGTAAAACCAGACTTGTTTATTTGGACTTATTTTCGGAAAACAAAATGGGATTTACTTTTTTCCACATTTCGTCTTCAAAATCCTCCAGCAATTCATTGAGTTCCGGCGTGGGCGCAGCTTGAGCTCCAGGTATAAGTCCACGTATTAAATCGAGTTTCATCACAACGAACCAAACAAATGCCTCCACCTCAAGCATAGTCATTGAATTTAAATGAACCAGATAATAATTGCATTCGGCTTTATAGTCCAATACTAATGCATCAATAAGGTCCTTTCTTTCACGTGCGTCACCATGCGATAACTTCGAAATAAAACCAGTCGATTTCGATTCGTACAATCCACATTTTGAAATCATACTTTCGTACGCTAGTTCTATCGGATCTTTATCGTGCATGTATACTGCTGTAGGTTTTTAGTTTCAGCGAAGCAGCTATATCGTAGCGCTGGGCCTTTATTAAACACTTTATAAGGTTGTGCAAATTGGCAACGAACTGATTTTCGCTTTCAATTTCGTTAAAAATTAGAGTTTTATTTACCCTATTGAGCGACGTTTTGGAATCCAAAAACAAATCATCCAGATTTTCTTTTTCCATAATTTCAAAAAGATGGTCAAGCAATTCTTTGTCTCGAATTACTGCATCTAATTGTTTGGTATCCAAAAATTGGTAATAAGGTGAGAAATTCCCTAGGTGTTGTTTCATTTCTTATTTTCTTCCTGCTCAAGATATTTATTAAAACACGCTTCCATTTCATCCGGATCTGCAGTAAACCAATACAAAGATCCGCGTGCAAAACGGAAATTATACCATGCCACATTTAACGCCATAATGGAGAGTATAAGAACGATGCAATAAAAAACAAGCATAATATAATCGAGCGTAGAGCCGAAGGAATTATTCTGAATTGTATTGCTCAACGTACTAAAATATACAAAGCTGATGCATAGTAAAAATAAACTGTTCTCAACAAGTCTTCGCTTTCGATATTTGAAGTCATTTACCAATTTCTGCAAGGTGAATTCTTGACTTTCGATCTCAGTATTTTCCGTTTCCATACGGCATTTATTTACACCATAACGAATACATCATTTTGATTCGTATGTATCAACTCAAATATAGTAGATTGCCGTTTCGTATCCAGTACTATATTTGGATAGGCTTCAATATTTTGTTCGAACGTAAGATAGAATGAAAGCACTGATTATTGGACATGTATGGCCAGAGCCCGGCTCCTCTGCTGCAGGTGTGCGCATCAATGAAATTATGCAAATGCTTTATGCCGGTGGATGGAATCTAACCTTTGCATGTGCGGCCCAAAGTAGCGAGTTCGTAAGATTTCCCAAGGATGTACAGGTCGATAAATTTCAAATCGAATTGAACAGCAACGCATTTGATTTCTGGATAGCTGAATTAATGCCCGATTTGGTTGTGTTTGATAGGTTTATGACGGAGGAGCAATACGGATGGCGCGTTGCGGAAAGAATTCCACAGGCAGTTCGGGTTCTCGATACCGAAGATCTACATTTTTTAAGGCATACGCGCGCAAAACGTGTTCAGAATAAAATACCGTTGCAGAAAATTGATTTTTTTGGCAGCTATGCATTTAGAGAAATAGCGGCAATATACCGAAGCGACCTTAGTCTGATCATTTCCAACCCGGAATTAGAGTTGCTGATGGATACGTTCAAAATTCCTAATACTTTACTGAAGTATCTTCCATTTTGCAGGCCAAATCAGTTGCATGTTTCGCGATCGAACACAATGCACACTTTTGAAC
>JBKCFX010000494.1:0-1077 GCA_046303595.1 Bacteroidia bacterium | reverse complement strand
CGAAATCGATAAATTGGAATTACAGCTTTCCCTTTTCTAAAACAAGGGGGGATTAATTTTTAAAACTGCTATTTTTGATGCGGAATTCCGCACCAAATCGGGAAACTATTTTCAGACAGAAAACGTTTTGGACGGGTATGGATTCGGGTCTATAAATGAAGCTTATGCCTTGAAAAATATATCATACGCATAGCGAATAATCATTACCATTACGATGCAGAGGAAAATAACCCTCACAAATTGATTTCCTTTTTTTAATGCGATTTTAGTGCCCACAACATTCCCAATTATATTGCAAATAGCCATTAAAATTGCTAGTTCGAGCAGGTAGTTTCCCTGTTTAATAAATACAAACAATGCGGTAGTGTTGGTCATGCAATTAATTACCTTCGAATATGCCGATGCCTGCAAAAATTCGAATCCCAGAATAACAACAAAACCCAACACAAAAAAACTCCCTGTGCCGGGACCGAAAAAACCATCGTAAAATCCAACAACAAATCCGATTAAGGAACCATATATAAGTTGTTTATTAAACGTGAGTGTTTTGGATTGTGCAGCTCCTAAATCTTTCCTTGCAAAGGTGTAAACTGCAATTGCAATAAGTACAAATAGAACTGCTGGTTTCAATGTATTTACGTTTATATACTGGATTGTTTGAGCTCCAAGAAATGAAGCCAATCCTGCAAAAAACGCTATCGTAACCAAGAGCTTAAAATTGAATTTTATGCGCCTCGAATAGTGAAATGCCGCTATGCTTGTGCCCGATAGTGCGGCTATTTTATTGGTTCCAAAAAGGGTTGGCAGGGGAGTTTTGGGAAGGTTTATGAGCAATGCAGGTAGTTGAATTAGCCCACCACCACCTACAACGGCATCAATAAATCCGGCTATGAACGAAAATGTACCAATTAAAATAATTGCAACGGTGCCATATTCTGTGACGAACGCGAGCAAGGTCATTCAAACTTTTATTACACGGCTAAGATCTCCATTTTTTCTCAAGTTCATAAAGGATCGTTAACCAATAAAATATGGAAAATTCTATTGATTTTAATTCACATCTACCTACCTACTATG
>JBKCFX010000493.1:0-1221 GCA_046303595.1 Bacteroidia bacterium | reverse complement strand
GAAGAGTGCGCCGCGCGTTTCGGGAGTCATTGTTTAGCTGTTCATGGTAATGAGGAATTCTTCGTTGCTGCTGGTGTTGTTCATGCGGCTGCGGATGAATTCCATGACTTCGACCGGGTTCATATCGCTGAGGTGATTGCGTAAAATCCACATGCGTTGCAGCGTTTCCTTGTCAACAAGCAAATCGTCGCGGCGGGTAGAAGATGCAATCAGGTCGATGGCAGGGAACATACGTTTGTTGGCCAGTTTGCGGTCGAGCTGCAATTCCATGTTGCCGGTTCCTTTGAATTCCTCGAAGATTACCTCATCCATCTTCGAACCGGTATCGATAAGTGCCGTAGCGAGAATGGTGAGCGATCCACCATTTTCGATTTTACGCGCCGCACCGAAGAAACGCTTTGGCTTGTGTAAAGCATTGGCATCCACGCCGCCCGAAAGTACTTTTCCGGAAGCGGGTTGCACAGTGTTATAAGCGCGTGCAAGACGTGTAATGGAGTCGAGCAGGATCACCACATCGTGACCACACTCCACCATGCGTTTTGCTTTTTCGAGCACGATGTTGGCAATTTTCACGTGGCGTTCGGCCGGTTCGTCGAAGGTCGATGAAACTACCTCGGCGCGCACGCTGCGGGCCATGTCGGTTACTTCTTCGGGACGTTCATCGACCAACAAAATAATGAGGTATACTTCCGGGTGGTTATCGGCAATGGCATTGGCCACTTCCTTAAGCAACACTGTTTTACCGGTTTTAGGCTGT
Organism: Bacteroidia bacterium; assembly: GCA_046303595.1. GTDB lineage: Bacteria > Bacteroidota > Bacteroidia > M30B66 > M30B66 > CAMCXT01. The sequence continues at coordinate 464 of JBKCFX010000493.1, read as the reverse complement.
GCTACGATGAGTCCGCGTTGTCCTTTACCAATTGGGGTGAAAAGATCCATAACGCGTGTCGACAATGTTCCATGTTTGTGTCCGGTGAGTTTCAATTTCTCATCGGGGAACATGGGCGTAAGGAAATCGAACGGTACCCGATCGCGTACGGTTCCCGGATCGCGCCCGTTGATTAGGTTTATTTTAACCAGTGGAAAATACTTTTCTCCCTCCCGAGGTGCACGAACCGAGCCGTTCACGGTATCACCGGTTTTGAGTCCGTAATGCTTTATTTGAGACTGTGAAACATATACATCGTCGGGCGATGCCAAGTAATTGTAATCGGATGAGCGCAAAAAGCCGAAGCCTTCGGGCATCAGTTCTATAACACCTTCGGTGGTAACGAGTAAATCTTCGTTGTTGAAAGCCTCATGCTGCGGTGTTGGTTCTGTAGCTGTTGGTGCTTGATGCTGTCCGTGGTGTGG
>JBKCFX010000492.1:0-1823 GCA_046303595.1 Bacteroidia bacterium | reverse complement strand
TCAGCTCGAACACCTCAACGAAATTCAGGAAATCAGAAACCGCATTGCCCGCGATATTCACGATGAGATTGGCTCGGGGCTTTCGAAAATTGCACTATTGAGCAGCGCAATGGAGCGTAAACTATCGGAGCAAGAGGAGTTGAGTAAGACCAATCGCCGCATCAAACAGTTAAGCAGTGAAGTGATTCAGAACATGGGCGAAATAATTTGGGCCGTTAATCCGGGAAACGATTCGGTTTCATCGCTTTTTGCCTACCTGCGCAATTACCTCAATCATTTTGCCGAAGAAACGCAATTATCGGCGCAAATTGAGCTGTACTGCGAAAACCCCGAAGACCTTGAACGTCAGTTGCGTCCAGAAATGAAACGAAATTTGCTGCTTATTGTGAAGGAAGCACTCAACAACATTCAAAAACATGCACAAGCAAACGAGGTTGATTTCCGTTGTCGTTTCGGACGTTCGAAAGTAAATCTGCTGATTCGCGATAATGGAAAAGGCTTCACCGAAACACCTCGTTTTAACCACGGCAACGGTATGAAAAACATGCAAAAAAGAGCCGCCGACCTGCAGGGAATACTGGATATTTCCTTTGATTCGGGAACGGTTATTAAACTCGAATTCCCCTGGAAGCAATAAACCTACTTTTATGCGATTTTTTGATGCATACTACTGCTGTAAATTTGTTTTCTGAATTAATCGAAATACGAACCGCTCCATGCTTGTGAGAATCGCTGTTGTAGAAGACGATCCCGAATTGCGGGTACATTTTACCGAGATGCTGGGCTTGGTGAGCGATTTTGAGTGTGTTGGATCCTATTCCACTGCCGAAGCATTTGAAGAAGCGCTCGATTCTATAAAACCCGATGTAGTGCTAATGGATATTAACCTACCGGGCAAAACCGGGATTGATTGCATCATGCGCTGCAAACCGCTAAATCCCAAGATTCAGTATTTGGTGTGTACCGTTTTCGAAGACAGCGACAACCTGTTCAAAGCCTTGATGGCAGGGGCTACAGGCTATATTTTAAAAATTTCGGACCTCGAAGTAACCGAAAAAGCCATCTGCGATATTCATGCAGGAGGCTCGCCCATGTCGCCGCAAATTGCGCGTTATGTGATTAATGCCTTACCCGGAAATCGCAATAGCAATTTGGCGCTCGATGGATTAAGCAAACGCGAGATCGAAATTCTCGAATTGCTCGCAGCGGGATACCGCTATAAAGAAATTGCCGACAAACTTTTTCTCGGCGTTAATACCATTCGCACCTACATTCGGAACATCTACTCTACCCTTCAGGTGCATTCGCGCACCGATGCATTGAATAAAGTATTCGGGAAATAATTAGGGCCGCAATGCGCTGTAAGGTAATCTGCGTACCTTCGCTCCTAAATTTTTAACACATGCCCGCTTCCACGGATCGGGTGCTGGTGATTGGCTCATCGGGCCAAATCGGCACCGAACTCGTTCAACGACTCAAAGAAATCTATGGCGACGATTGCGTAATCGCCTCCGACCTTAAAACGCCCTACCATTTCAACGGTATTTTCGAACCGCTCGATGTTACCGATAAAAACGCGCTGGCAAGCCTTGTCGATAAACATCAAATTACCGAAATATACCTGCTCGCCGCTTTGCTTTCGGCAACCGGCGAACAACGCCCACTATTTGCGTGGGAACTCAACATGAACAGTTTGCTTTATGTGCTCGAGCTGGCCCGCGAGAAAAAACTCCGCGTGTATTGGCCCAGCTCCATCGCTGCTTTTGGACCAAATACTCCCAAAGACCAAACCCCGCAGCATACCATTATGGAGCCATCAACAG
>JBKCFX010000491.1:0-1100 GCA_046303595.1 Bacteroidia bacterium | reverse complement strand
CTGTGAATCCTGCACCTACTGCTTCATTCAGCTATAGTGCTAACGGTGCTAACGTAGCATTCAGCAATGGTTCTGTAAATGCTTCAAGTTACAGTTGGGATTTCGGTGATGGCCAAACCAGCTCTGCTGTAAATCCAAGTCACACTTATACCAACAATGGTTCTTACACCATTACATTGGTTGCTTCAAGTGCTTCTTGCGGCAGCGATACATTCGCAGTGAATATTGAGTTGTCTGTTGGTATTGGAAGCATCGAAGGTGTTGATATGATTCAATTGTATCCGAACCCAACCGAAGGAAATGTAAATCTTTCTTTCAACTCGTTGCTTGCGCAATCGTTCGAGGTTCGTATTACAGATGCAGTTGGTCGCTTGATTGAATCTGATAATGTAAACAACTACACCGGTAAATATGCTAAGACTTACAGCTTAGAATATCTTGCTGATGGTGTTTACACATTCACTGTTTCTTCGCAGAAAGGTTCTATTAACTTCCGCGTTGTGAAGAACTAAGTAGTTTAGCGTTCTAACTTTTAATCGGTCGGTGCAGAAATGTTCCGACCGATTTTTTTTTTCGAGCAACCGATCGATTTATCAATATCCTTTAGATTTACACCATAATCGATTCTGCTTAACTAAAAGCCGTTAGCATTACTTTAATACCCTATGCAAAGACGTACGTTCATTCGTAATTCGGGCCTTACAGCCGGAGCTGCTCTTGCCTTACCAACTCTTGGCTCAGCATTAAACTTGTTTGATAAACCTGTAAATCAAAAAGCCAAGCACGTGGTCTATTGCATCCTGGGTGGCGGTGTGCGCCTTAATGAAACCATCGAACAGCAATTCGGATACTTAATGCCTAATCTCTTGCATAGCCGCAATTCTTCTTCAAGAGAACTAGATCTAGGTTTCGAATGGCTTCCTACTGTTTTATCAAAACCACTCCTAGCGTCCGCTACCTTGTACACCAATTTCAACTATGCAGCAGGGCCGATAAACCATTTTAACGCTGCTCTTGCAGTGCTTTGTGGAAAGTACTTTCAACAGTCGCTTGATTACCGCAGCGTTTTGTCTGAAAATTCTGTCTTTGACTATTACAAC
>JBKCFX010000490.1:0-7548 GCA_046303595.1 Bacteroidia bacterium | reverse complement strand
TTTCGCTAGCACCCATCGGCGCCTACCTCGCGGTTACGGGCGTGTTTGATATTGTTCCGTTGCTTTTCTCGGGCATCGTCTTAACCTGGACCGCCGGTTTCGATATTATTTATGCCATGCAGGACGAGGAATTCGACCGGACAGAATCGCTGTTTAGCATTCCGGTTGCGTTGGGAAAGAAAAACGCACTGCGTTTATCGGAGCTGCTGCATGGTGTTACAGGAATTTTGTTGCTTACTTCGGGCACTGTGCTTCAAGCTGGATTTGCTTTCTGGACGGGAGTCGTGGCGTTTCTAGGCATGCTCATTTACCAGCACAGGATTGTTTCTCCAAACGATTTGAGTCGCGTAAATCTGGCTTTTGGAACCACAAACGGCATAGCAAGTATTGTATTCGGCGTTTCGTATTGCATCGAATTTCTCCTTCGTTATCGTTAATAATTTGCTGAAAACTCCTTGCGGCGAAATCTATGCTGATTGCGTAAAATTGGAAAAAATTTCAGGCGCACTCAGGTGAAAATTGCCATCATTGATATTGGTACAAATACCTTCAAGCTGATGATTGTAAAAATCGGCGATGACGGAACATTTAAAGTAGTTTTTAAGGAAAAGATTCCGGTAAAACTGGGCGAAGGAGGCATTAACAACCAACAGATTGCGCATAGTCCGTTTTTACGTGGCATTAAAGCCATGATTACGCACAAGGAATCGATTGACAAACATGGTGTTGAACATGTGATGGCATTTGCAACCTCAGCGATTCGAAGCGCCAAGAACGGACAGGAATTCGTACAGAAAGTGAAGTCGGTAACGGGTATTGAGATTGAAATAATTTCTGGCGACCGCGAGGCCGAACTTATCTATTTTGGTGTTCGCAGGGCCTTGAACCTGGGCAAGGAGAAATGTCTGATTATGGACATTGGCGGGGGCTCAACCGAATTTGTCATTGCAGACCAGGAGACGATTTACTGGAAACACAGCTTCGATTTGGGTGCAGCGCGGCTGTTGGAGGTTATCAATCCATCGGAGCCGATTGAGAAATCAGAAATTAAATACTTGAAATCGTATCTGATGGAAGAGTTGGGTTTGTTGTGGGAGGCCTGCAAAAAGTATGAACTTAAAACCCTGGTTGGTTCTTCGGGTTCATTTGATTCGATGGCTGAGATGATTTATCACCGCTTCCACACCGACGAAAATCCGCTCATCAAAACCGAATACCATTTCGATTTGAAGCATTTCGAAGCGATGTATAAGGTTATCGTAAGCAGTCCGGTAGAGAAGCGCTATAAAATCAAAGGCCTGGCAGCCATGCGTGTGGAGATGATTGTGGTGGCAGTAATTCTGATTCGCTTCGTATTTAAGGAATTGGAACTGGAACAGATGAGGCTATCGACCTATTCGCTGAAAGAAGGGATTTTGTATCAGTATTTGCAGCAGCAAGGATTGGTGGGTTAGTCGCATTAGGTCATCATCCCAACCATTTCTTCAATTCGTTATACAAATCAACTTCGGTAAAAGGTTTGCCCAGATGCGCATTCATCCCCGATTCCATGCACTTGTCGATATCTTCCTTGTAAACATTTGCGGTTAAGCCAATAATAGGAACCGAGATGCCCAACGCCCGCATCGCTTGGGTGCTTTCGTAACCATCCATCACCGGCATTTGTACGTCCATGAGCACCAAATCAAAATCTTCGGCCTTCATCCTTTCCAATCCCTGCAGACCATCGTCGGCCGTATGTACTTCAAGCCCGAAGTTTTCGAGTATCGTAGAGGCCAAAAATTGGTTAATCTTATTATCCTCAACCAATAAGACTCGGTATTTTTCGCGAAATTGAAATTGCGTTTCTGTATTTACAAGTGGGATTTCAATATCTTCACTATCCGATGCGGCTTCAACCTTGAAACGGAAAACGAAGGTTGCGCCCGGTGTTTCTGAATCAACGGGTTTCTCTATCGCCGGACTTATAAGCCGGATGTCTCCTTGCATCAAGCGACACAATTGTTTTACAATCGAAAGCCCGAGTCCACTACCCCCATATTTGCGTGTAAACGAGCCATCGGCCTGTGTAAAGGTGTCGAAAATTAATTTCTGCTTTTCCTCCTGAACACCTATACCGGTATCGGTAACCATACCACGGATGTAAAAACTATCACCAGCTTTTACCTGATCCTGCTCTGTTTCGAATAAAACAGAGATACCACCCGCCTCGGTAAACTTGATGGAATTCGAAACCAGATTAATGACCAATTGCTTGATTCGCGTTGGATCGCCGACAATAAAATCGGGGATTCGCTTATCGAAATGCATGGTAAACTTCAGCCCCTTCTCGTTGCTGCGGTATTGATACGGCATGAGCGTTTGCTGTATCGTTTCGGCAAATCTGAACCGTATGTTTTCAATCGTTAGTTTCCCTTGTTCGATTTTGTTCAAATCGAGGATGTCGCTCAATAGGCGCAACAGGGTATCGCCCGATGAACGTATCAGCTCGAGGTATTTGCGGTTCTCTTCAGTTGGCTGGTTGCGTATGAGCAAATCGGCAAAGCCTAAAATTCCGTTGAGCGGAGTACGAATTTCGTGACTCATGTTTGCCAAGAAGCCTGATTTTGCACGACTGGCATTCTCGGCGGTTAAGCGGGCTGTTTCAGCGTCTTTTGTGGCCTTTTCCAACTCCGAGGTGCGGAGTGCTACTTTTTCCTCAAGCCATCGCTGTTGTTTCTGTATGTTTCGTATGCGGTAACGGTATCCTCCATACATAATCGACAAACCTGCGACACCAACCAATACAATAAACCACCATGTTTTCCAATAGGGTCGTCTAATCAAAATGGTCATTTCTACGCCCTTTTCGTTCCACAAACCATCGCTATTAGAACCTTTCACACGAAATACATATTCTCCCGGACTTAAATTCGAGTACGATGCAAACCGCCGATCTCCCGAATACACCCAATTTTCGTCGAATCCTTCGAGCATGTAGGCAAATCGATTTTTATCGGCAAGTGCATAACTAAGCGAAGAAAACTCGAAACTAAAATAGTTCTGATTGTAGGGCAATTCTATGCGGTCGTTCAGATTCATTTCCCGGTCGAATACCTTGAAACTTGTGAGCACGACCGGAGGGAGAAAATTGTTCCCCGGAATTTCATCGGGATAGAACCAATTCATTCCGGCAATTCCACCAAAAATTAATTCGCCCGTACTGAGTAAAATGCCCGAACCAATATTAAACTCCTTACTCTGCAAGCCATCCAAAACATCGTAATTGCGAAATTTGCGCGTTTTTGTATCGAACCGTGCCAATCCGCTGCTGGTCGAAATCCACAAGCCTCCTTTTTTATCATCGATGATAGAATAGACCATATCGTCGGGTAATCCATCGCGTGCAGTATACAACGTAAATTTTCCACTTTTGCGGTCGAGCCTGTTTAATCCACCACCAAAGGTTCCAACCCAAAAAAATCCAAGCTGATCCTCGCAGAGCGATATAACACTATTGTGCGACAAACTGCTGGTATCGCCATTTATCTTTTTATATGTCTTGAACTTCTGCGTATTTCGATCGAAATCAACAAGACCACCTCCGAGCGTGCCGGCCCAGAGCCTTCCAAATCGATCTTCGGTGATGCAATACACGCTATTGGTAATTTGATTTTCGGCAACACTTCGATCGGGACGAAAGAGCTGAAAACGCCCCGAATCGGCATCAAACTTTAGCAGACCTTTGCGGTTTCCTGCCCAGATTTCGCCATTACGCGTTTGATAAACCGTATGCATTTCGTTGTTTAACGAATTGGGGTTGAAAGAATCGAAGCGGTATATTTTTAAAATTTTGCGCGATGAAGCATCAAACAAGAGCAAAGAATTGGAAGTCCCAATCCAGAATCGCCCTTTTTTGTCGAATAGCATCGATCGAATTTCGTTGCTAATATTTTCATCCTTCAACTGGCCACTTAAGGATATACGCTCGAACCTTCGCGTCGAATTATTGAACAAATTGAGTCCGTCGCGCGTGCCAATCCACAAAACGCCTCCCTCCTGCTCCAGAAAACAGGTTACGTTGTTGCTCGACAAACTACCGGGATCATCGGGAATACGCTGAATTTTCCTAAATCGCCCATTCAGTTTACTGTATAAATTAATTCCTTCGGCAGTAACAATCCATGTAACGCCGCTTCTGTCGCGGAACAGATGAAGCACATCGTTATTAAGCAGCGAATTTGGTTTGGCAGGATCGTTAAAAACATAGGTAAACGTATTGGTTTGCGGCTCGAGGATGTTAAGGCCCTCGGAAGTAGCAATCCAGATTATGCCATTCTCGGTTATCGATAAATCGTGTATATAATTGCTTGAGATGCCTCCATTGGTTTTTGAATTATTTTCATAGAGCACGATTTTGCCATTTCGTCGGTCGAGCGTCATCAATCCGCCACCATAGGTACCAAACCAGATATTGCCCGAGAAATCTTCAATTATGCACGAAATATTGGTATTGAGTTGCTCCTGGTCTTCGAGCTTTAAGTTCTGAAAATTGGTGAATCGTGCATTCTCCGTCTCAAGTTTGTTGATTCCCCGCCGTGTTCCAATCCATAAATCGCCGCTGCGGTCGCGCACAATCACGTTGATAAAATTACTCGAGACACTTCCTGCATCGCGTCCCGAATATTGAAACGTTTTAAATGATTGACTTTTAGGCGAAAACCGAACGATTCCACCTCCGAAAGTACCCAACCAGAGATTGCCCTGCAAATCTTCCTCAATGGCACGTACATCGTTAAACGACAAGGAGTTTACATTGCTCGGATCGTGTTTGTATCGAACAAATTCATTGGTTTTAGGATTGAGCCGATTTAGTCCGCCCCAGGTACCAACCCAAATAAATCCCTCCTTATCGGCATAAACAGCGTTAACGTTATTATGCGCCAGACTATTTATTTCGCGCGGATCGTGCCTGTATGCTTTTACGCTATACCCATCGAAACGGTAAAGACCATTGCTTGTGCCAAACCAAATGTAACCTGTAGGATCCTGAGTATGGCAGGTAATGTTACTCTGATAAATCCATTTTTGGGTATTGATGCGTTCAAATTCGAAAACCTGCCCCTGTGCAAAACTGCAAAAAGGCAGGAACACGAAAACGAAAAAAAAGCGAAGAGCCTTCAAACCTGTTCCAATCACTGCAGCAAGTTAGCGAAACTACCAAACATGAAAAGGTATACGTAAGGATTTTAGATCTTTTTTTCGATTGATGCAATAAAGAAAAGAATGCATCGTTTTCCTTGTGTTCTTCAAAAAGCCTATGCAAAAAATATCTACTACTCACAATTTAATCCGCTTTTATTTTGGTGAATGCAGCCACGAAGAAGAAAAACTGATTCTCGGCGATTTGCGGGAAATTGGTTTGGATATCGATCAGTTATCGGATGAATTAAATTCCGGCACATTCATCGAACAAGGCCCCACAGATGCAACGATTACGCGTTTACTTCAGTTTTCGCAATCGCTTCATTTCTACGAAACAAAGATTACTGGCCTAAAAGCAGAGATTACGTCAAATTAAGTGTTGTTTTTCCCAAGCATCCCGGTTCGAGTTTTCGGCCGGGATTTTTTTATTTTCGCCTATGACCATTAAAGAACGCTACGGCTTTGTCGTTAATTATTTCTCCGAACACCGTCCACAAGCTGAAACCGAATTGGCGTACAACAATCCGTTCGAACTGCTCGTTGCCGTAATTCTTTCGGCGCAATGTACCGACAAACGGGTTAATTTGATAACACCAGCATTGTTTCAGCGCTTTCCCGATGCCTTACAGATGGCATCTGCTTCGGTGGATGAGATTTTTTTGCTCATTCGTTCGGTCTCGTACCCTAACAACAAGGCAAAACATCTCAAAGGCATGGCCGAAATGCTCTTGCGCGATTTCAATGGCGAAGTTCCGGAGCGCATCGAAGATTTGGTAAAACTGCCTGGGGTTGGACGAAAAACCGCCAATGTTATTGCATCCGTTGTTTTCAATCAGGCCGCGATGGCTGTCGATACACACGTTTTCCGTGTTTCGGCAAGGCTCGGACTAACGCGCAATGCTAAAACTCCGCTGGAGGCCGAAAAGCAACTGATGAAACATTTGCCAAATGCGCTTGTTCCACTTGCACATCACTGGCTTATTTTGCACGGTCGTTACGTATGCATGGCTCGCAACCCTGCCTGTGCAGGATGTGATCTGAAAGAAATCTGTTTGCATTTTAGTGGCAAAAAAGGGATAAAAACATCGCTATCGAAACCTGCGAAAGGCAAACAATCGGCAACAAACGTTGTTAAAAAGAAAAATAAATCAGTATGACACATTTGAAAGTTGGCGATAAAGCCCCCAATTTTAGCGGATTGGATCAAGATGGAAATTCCATTTCATTGAACGACTATGCCGGTAAAAACCTGGTAGTTTATTTTTATCCGAAAGATGATACACCCGGTTGTACTGCCGAAGCCTGCAACCTACGCGACAATTACGCGGCCCTACAAAAAGCAGGATTTGAAATCCTGGGCGTGAGCACCGACCCAGTAAAATCGCACCGCAAATTTGTGGATAAATACAATCTGCCGTTCCGTTTATTGGCCGACACCGAGAAACAGGCGGCGGAAGCATTCGGTGTCTGGGGGTTAAAAAAATTTATGGGAAAGGAGTACATGGGCGTTAGCAGAACGACATTCATTATTGACGGAAATGGCGTCATTTCAAAGGTGATTGATAAAGTTGAAACCAAGGATCACGCAGCCCAAATCCTTTGACATAAAGGAATAATTGAAATTCTGTCGGCAAAGTATGCTTGCTAAATAGTTTTTAACAATTGTACTTTGTATTATTATTTTGACGTATTTCGTGGCAAATAAATCCTCCATTTAAAACAAAAATCACATGAACACCGAAAAACTCAAAGCGCTGCAGGTTATTATCGACAAGATTGATAAGACATACGGCAAAGGAACCATCATGAAGATGGGTGATCAGGCCGTTGAACAAACAGAAGTTATTCCTTCCGGATCGGTAACGCTCGACATCGCATTGGGCGTTCAGGGCTTTCCAAAAGGGAGGATTATCGAAATTTACGGACCGGAGTCTTCGGGAAAAACCACTTTGGCTATTCATGCAATTGCACAAAGCCAAAAGATGGGAGGAATTGCAGCAATCATTGACGCCGAGCACGCCTTTGATCGCTATTATGCCGAGAAACTTGGCGTGGATGTCGAGAACCTCTTAATCTCGCAGCCCGACAATGGCGAACAGGCACTTGAGATCGCCGACAACCTAATTCGATCTGGCGCTATTGACATTATTGTTATCGACTCCGTAGCAGCACTTACACCAAAGAGCGAAATCGAGGGCGAGATGGGCGATTCCAAAATGGGGCTGCAAGCACGTTTGATGTCGCAGGCCTTGAGAAAACTAACTGCAACAATCAGCAGAACGGGCTGTACGTGTATTTTCATCAATCAACTTCGCGAAAAAATAGGCGTCATGTTCGGCAACCCGGAAACAACCACAGGAGGTA
>JBKCFX010000489.1:0-26667 GCA_046303595.1 Bacteroidia bacterium | reverse complement strand
CCCCGAGAGTAAAATCTTTTCGGGCAAAGGCTTAACGCTTGGCGGATCGCACCAGATTAACGTGAAATCGGGCAATACCTGGTTTGGCGATTTAAGCGCCATTATCATGGAACACCTTCCCGTTTGGGTTGAATACATGCGCACACCCGATCTCAACATTGCGCTTTTGGGCGAATGGGAATCGAAACTAGAGCGAATTGCACATCATACAATCGAAGAAGATGTAACGAATCTTTCGGGAGTTCCAAGCTGGATGTTAGTTTTGCTTCAGCGCATCCTAGAAATTAAAGGAAGTAAAAATCTTCTCGAAGTTTGGCCGAATCTCGAGCTATTCATGCACGGAGGCGTAAATTTCGGTCCTTACCGTGATCAATACAAATCACTGATTCCTTCAGACCAAATGCATTACCTCGAAACATACAATGCATCGGAAGGATTTTTCGGCATTCAGGATCGCGATAACCACGACGATATGCTATTGATGCTCGATTACGGCATTTTCTACGAGTTTATTCCTGCAGATCAGTTTGAAGGCTCGAATCCAAAAGTCATCTGGCTCGATGAAGTGCAAACCGATGTGAATTATGTAGTACTTATAACAACAAACGGCGGATTATGGCGCTATGTGATTGGCGACATCATCCGATTTTCGTCAATAAATCCCTATCGCATACGCATCGTTGGACGTACCAAACAATACATCAATACATTTGGCGAAGAATTGATGGTCGATAATGCCGAACGCGCCTTGGCAATTGCTTGCGAAAAAACAGGGGCAATTGTTCGCGAATACACAGCAGGGCCGGTGTATATGGACTTGAATAACAGCGGTGGACACGAATGGATTATCGAATTTGACAAAATGCCCGAACACATTGGCTATTTTACCGAATTACTCGATAATGCCTTAAAAACATTGAATTCCGATTACGAAGCCAAGCGCTACAGAAACATGACGCTCGCATCGCCTCGTGTACATGTTGTTGAACAGGGAACATTTTACAACTGGATGAAGGAGCGCGGCAAACTGGGCGGGCAAAACAAAGTTCCTCGTTTGGCCAACGACCGAAAGTACCTGGATGGCTTGCTGAATTTGCAGAAAGAACCCTTGTCGGCAGTGTGATATGAAACTGTGCCTGATTTTTTTCTGTTTGTCCTTACTACCTCTTTCAACGCATGCTCAGGACGATGCATTACAGCAAAAATGGAAAGAACGCTGGTCGATTCCGGCTAAAGGAAATGCCGTAGAGGTTGACAACCTTGGCGATGTTTATGTACTTGATGATCAAGACATAATCAAATACAAGCATGGAGGACAATTATACCGGCTTTATTCAAATAAAAGCTTAGGAAACATTGGCAGCATTGATGTGAGTAATCCGTTGAAAACGCTTGTTTTTTATCGCGATTTATCGAGGTTGGTGTTTATCGACAATACGCTATCGGAGCAGAAAGAGAACGTTTATCTTGAACGAATTGAACGCGAGTTTGCAAGTCTAGCTTGCACATCGAACGACGAGAACGGATTCTGGCTTTTCGATCCTGTTGGTTTTTCGCTCACGCGCTACAACCAGAAGTTGAATGTGAAAGCGGAAGTTCTGAACATCAACCAACTTACAGGAAAAACAATCAATCCGGTCTGGATGCTCGAACGCGGCAACCGTTTGTACCTTGTAGATGCTAAAAACGGAATTTTACTTTTCGACATATTCGGTACGTACCTAAAAACCATCCCATTGATTGGCATAACCAAATTATGGGTCGATGGCGAATTGCTTATCGCATTGAACGAAAAAAAGGAATTGACCCAAAGCACAATTACAGGTATTGAGCAGAGGTTAATTTCCCTGCCAGAGAACGATTTTACAGACATCTGTTGGAAGGCCGGAAGGCTATATTTACTTGGGAAGGAAAAGTTGACCGTTTACGAAACCGAAAATTGATGCAGGGAAATCAGTTTGGATTGTCGGCGCAAAACAGAGATGCCATTCTGCGGCATGCAGAAGGGAAGCACTGGGATCTGATTGTAATTGGCGGAGGCATAACCGGTGCCGGGATTCTGTTGGATGCACGCTTGCGCGGTATGGAGGTGCTGTTGGTTGAGCAAAACGATTTTGCATCCGGCACAAGCAGTAAGTCGACAAAGCTAATACACGGCGGGTTGCGTTACCTGAAGCAATTGGATTTTGCATTGGTACGCGAGGTGGGTAGAGAACGTGCTTTATTGCATCGCAATGCACCTCATCTGGTAGAACCTGCTCCGATGATGCTTCCTTTTTTCAAAAACGGAACGCTCAGAAAAACAACGGCAAAACTTGGTTTATGGCTTTATGAAACGTTGGCTGGTGTTAAAATGGGAGAGCAATTCAAAACATATTCGGCGCAGGAAACAAACGTGATGGAACCGTTGCTTCGAGATACCGAATTGCTTGGCTCGGCAGTATATACCGAATACCAAACCAACGATGCACGGCTAACGTTGAGCATTTTGAAAACAGCTGTTCAGGAAGGTGCATTTGCGCTTAATTATGCAGGTGTATCAACGTTTGTTAAAGAAAACGGCAAAATCTGTGGAGTGAATGTACACGATGCGCTGACCGGGAAAAACTTTTGCATAAAGGCTTCGGTGGTAGTCAATGCGGCTGGTCCATGGGTTGATGCGGTTCGGGAAAAAGATACAGCCATTTGGGGCAAGCGATTGCACCTAACCAAAGGTGTTCATATAACGGTGAATTATAACGATTTCCCGATTCATCGTCCGGTTTACTTTGATTCATCGGATGGACGGATGATATTCGCCATACCGCGCGATAATTATGTTTACATCGGCACAACGGATACCAATTACAGCGGAAGTCTCGCAGATGTAAAGTTGGAACAAGTGGATATAGCCTACCTAATTCGAGCCTGGAACAGCACGTTTAGAGGTAAATCAATGGAGGAAAGTGATATCGTTTCAGGTTGGGCAGGGCTTCGTCCGCTGATACATCAAGAAGGGAAGAAACCATCTGAACTTTCACGAAAAGACGAAATCTGGGAATCCGAAAGCGGATTAATCAGCATTGCCGGCGGAAAGCTAACGGGCTACCGCGTGATGGCAGAAAAAGCCTGCAACAAGGTACTTGAACGTTTGAAGCAATCCGGAACCGTCGCATATAAGCCGAGTACAACTGCAAAAAAAATACTATTGGGTGGCGATTTTCAGGGATTTAGCGGATGGAAGGAATATGCAACGGTGCAATACGGGGAGGCGAAGGAAATTGGGGCAACGGCAGAATTAATTGCACAATGGGTAAAGTTGTTCGGGCGGGAAACGGAGAAGATCATAGATCTGGCATTCACCATCTGGCCTGAGATTGAAGAGAAGAGCGAAGTTTTAACCAGGGCATTGATTCGGTATCTCCGAGAAAATGAAATGATGCTTACACCATTGGATTATTATGAGCGCCGCATCGCAAAACTGGGATTCGATATTCGATGGTGTTACGACGATTTTGAACGGAATAAAAATAATTGGAGAGAAGAATTGGCCATGAATGATGAGGAATTTAGCGCGATTGAATACGCCTTCTTGAAGGCACTCGATACGCATCGTGAAGGAATTCATTCGTGAGAAACGTAAAAATTAATGTTTCTTTGCATTGTGGAAGCGCTATTACTGACGATAAGTTCGCCGCTCATGGCCTTGCTCATTTTGGGCGAAATGATTTACAGTCATTACCATCATAAAGAGTTATATGAAGGGAAAGATACAGCCATAAGCCTACTGTGTACGAGTCTTAATTTTATTAACGATTTAGTTTTCAGAGGAATTACACTTTACATACTGCACTGGTGTTTTACCCACGGAGCAAAGATGTTCGACCAAAAATATGTAGTGTATTGGATGCTCTTGTTTTTTGCCCAAGACCTTGCCTATTATACATTGCATTGCGCAGATCATTTCTGCCGCTTCTTTTGGGCGAGTCATGTAACGCACCATTCGAGCGAAAAATTCAATTTAGCGGTGGCAATTCGATCTTCTGTGTTTCAGCCGTATTATCGTTTTCTGTATTTCATTCCCCTCGCATTAATTGGTTTCGAAGCATTGGATATCGTTTTCATGTATGCCGCAACGCAGGTATATGGCTTTTGGGTACACACCGAAACGATTGGCAAATTGCCGGATTGGTTTGAATTTATCTTTGTCACACCCTCGCACCATCGTGTACACCATGCATCGAATCCGGAGTATTTGGATGCCAACATGGGAATGGTCTTAATTATTTGGGACCGGATGTTTGGCACATTTAAACCCGAGATAAAAGGTGTTAAACCAGTTTTTGGTTTGACGAAGAACATCTACAGTTTCAATCCACTAAAGGTTGTTTTTCATGAGTGGATATCGATTCTTCATGATCTCAGGCGGACCAAATCCGTTCGAACAAAGTTTAAGTATATTTTTGGTCGCCCCGGATGGAATCACGATGTAAATCAGTTAATTAATAATAGTACACCATCCGCAACAACAACACAAAGAAGTTATTAACACAATCTTAATAAGAAAAAGAAGGATGATTAAAATTATAATAGATTGAATATGTGGCTTTTAGAATAATATAACCAAATTTAACATGAAATTAATTCACCGAACAGTAAAATTTATTTGAGAAAAAAATATATTTGCATTATAATGTTTTCTAAAAACTGAAACCTGAACAAACGATTACTATGAAAAACAATATACTTCTTGCTACGGGGATTTTATTTCTATCAGGAGTTTCTTCTGTTTTGATGGCTACGCCTGTTCCTCCTGGCCCTACTATTGTTCCGATTGATGGGGGTCTTTCTTTATTGGTGGCTGCGTGTGCAGGCGTTGGAGCTAAAAAGCTATACGACTATCGCAAGTCTAAAAAAGCTTAAAATTAATACAAGGCGATTTTATTTTTGTGGAAGCTGAAACAAAAAGTTTAAATACTTTTCTGTTTAGGATTTTCTCATTTTATCTACTTTGGCTAGTTTCTGAAAATTTTTTAAGACATAAGGTGTCTTTCTATAGTACCTTGTGGACTTTTTTTTATCATGTTTTCTTGAAATTATTACTCCTATCGAGCAAATTAGGTTTATCAATTTTGGGATATGATTATGTTTCGGGATATAACTCTCTGGCAATCATTGGTTCTTATGGAGTAATTATTGGAAACCACTGCGTTGGTTTTGGTTTATCATATGGCTTTGCAGCCTTAATTATTTCTTATCCAGGTCCATGGATTAAAAAGTTGTGGTATGTCCCTTTAGGCATACTTGCAATTTTAATTATCAATAGTACAAGGGTAATTGCATTATGCACAGATGTTCTCAAATCTGGAGGCTTCATAAAAATGGAAGCCCATGATTTGTTCAATAATTTAATCTACGTGTGCATTTTTATATTGTGGTTAGTTTGGATTAAATTCGCTAACAAAAATCCATTTCTAACTAAATCATAACACGACCCTGAATATACTTTCTCCAGTATTCAATTGCTGCTTCCATGTCAGCAGGAATTTCTGAATCAAATCGCATAAATTCTCCGCTAACAGGATGTTTGAAACCAAGTGTCTTGGCGTGTAATGCATGTCGCGGTAACAGTTCAAAACAGTTGGAAACAAAATGCTTGTATGAACCCGATGAGACACCACGTAAAATCTGATCTCCTCCATAGGTATCATCGTTGAACAAAGGATGTCCGATATGCTTCAAGTGAACGCGTATTTGATGTGTTCTGCCTGTTTCGAGCTTACATTCGATTAAATTTACGTATCCCAATCTCTCTAGAACTCGGTAATGCGTTACAGCATGCTTACCTTGCGAACCATCTGGGTAAACCGCAAACAATTTTCTATCACGCACATCCCGACCAATGTTACCGGTTATAGTGCCGGCGTCTTCTTTTAGATCACCCCAAACCAGCGCTATATCTGTTCGCTCAGTTGTTCGCTCGAAAAACTGCCGAGCAAGATGTGCCATGGCATATTCGTTCTTCGCCATTATCATAATCCCTGATGTATTTTTATCGAGCCGATGTACTAGTCCTGGACGCGGCTCCTTCTGCTGGTAAATTGGAACATGCTGAAAATGATACATAAGGGCATTAACTAAAGTGCCCGTGTAGTTGCCGTAACCAGGATGAACGACCAATCCAGCCTGCTTATTTATTACAATAACATCTGCATCTTCATACACAATATTCAAAGGAATATTCTCTGGTTTAAGTTCAATCTCACGAGGCGGTTGCGCAAAAACTATGGCAATTGTATCACCGGGCTTAACCTTGTAATTCGACTTAACCGGCTTGCCATTTGCATGAATATTCCCTGTATCAGCAGAAGCCTGAATACGAGTTCGGGATGTTTTAAAAAGCCTGTTTTGAAGAAATTTATCGACGCGGAGCAACTCCTGTCCCTTGTCGACAACTATTTTGTAATGTTCAAATAACTCTTCTTGATCCTCCGGCCCATCATTGAACACGTCGTCTTTATCCAGAAAATCAGTATTCATCACCCATCACACAAAACCTGGCACAGCCAAACCCTCCATCCTTAAACCAAACCCCAAGTACGTAAAAGCCTTTACCAAGTGATTCAATATCTACCATTTCACCCAATCTTACACCTTTCAAAACCGCTTTGCCCCGAACATCAAAAATTACCCAGTTCATAACATTGTCACGATTCAGATTATGGAATTGAATTCGTTGGGCTGCCGGATTTGGGAAGATATTTATTTCATGTCGCGACAGGCTCCCCATGTTATCTGTACCAACAAAAATATCGTAAGGATAACGCAAAACAGGACGAATCATAAGCGTTCCTTCCGCCGCGGCATATGGATACCAATTGCCATCAAAATTGTAGTAAATTCGATTGTTGTTGTTCAAATTCCTGTCGAAACCTATATTCAATTCAGCATTGCTTGTTTGAGCCCATCCAATATAATAGGTCCCGGCATCCAGTGGAATAGGCACATTTAGCGAAAATGTTGAAAAACCGCCAAGTACAGAAATCTCTGGGTACGTTACTTCTTGCTCATAAAGAATAGACCCGGGTTGATTTGCCCCCGCAGCCCATACCATTAAATAAAAACTGGGCGAAGACGGGAAGGATGCACGATTGAAATGCACCTGCACCGCTTTCAGTGTATCGGCTGTCCACATTTCAAAACGTTGTGCCACAAAGCCTCCACCATTGTTATTCAAGTTAATTCGTGCTTCTGCACTTCCATCATCAAGCGCGTAATAATTGCTGAAGACCTGCTGAAAACGTATCGTATCATTTCTTAATACATCATCTTCGGCATTATTGGTAATAAAATATTCCAAATCATAATGCGTGGATTCTGTACCCGGATCGGCAAAAACATATTTCACTGCCTCATTTAAAACATATTCATTTCGATACGCAACCGGACCCTGTGGATCACTTGTTACAGAATCAACTTTCTCTCCCGCAGCATTGTAATAATCAAATCCGAAATCAATTCCAACAGCCCCAAGACGCAATGAGGTTAACGAAAGATTAAAAAACTCAAGCATGTTTTCAATCGGGTCTGTTCGAAAATGCCACATTGGAGCCGACTGATATGTATCGATAATGCTGTGCGGCTCATGCATGTAAGCTACATCATTCATTAGCGAATCATTTAAATTCCGACCTGAATTTATCTTTATATAATCCAGGTGCCACAAATCCCAACTTCCATTTAATTGCGCAAAATTTCGAAATCTGAATTGAAATCCGGGGCGTAAATACGCAGAATCAATAATTGGAAGTATCTTAAGCTGAAAGTCTCGGGCCAGTTGCGGGTAATCTTCACCTTTTGTGCCCCAAACCCGATTCCACATCGAATCTGCGGGGTTGTAAAATTCCAAAATCAAGGAGTCGATAAATTCCGGAAAATTACCCAAGCCGCCCGGCTGGTAATAGAAACTAAAATAAACCGAGTCGGAAGGAACAAGATTCCACCTGAATGGTCTCGAAGTTAGCGTATCTGCCGAGCCATGTGTTGCCAAATTTTCGTATGGTTGACCATTTTCATCTATACCGTCGAGGGTTGCAACGCCAAATCCAGGAGGACGAATGGCAAGCGTAAGGTTGACAAGCGCGCTTTTATCTTCCCAAAGTCTTGTGTCCGGACGCTTCGACTGGTAGGAGAAATCTTCGAAAAAGGGTATGTTTAACGAATCTTCGTTTCGATTGAACGTAAATGGCTCTCCAGTATTCAACATCAGATATTCCAAAGGAGTAATCTCCAAACCTTGCCCATTTAATAACGCCGATGAGCCACTTAACGTGATAAGTAAAATAAAAAGAAGCTTATTCATAATATGTATTTATCTTTCAAGCATATCCTCGTTTTCTGAAATCCATATGTTCACTTTTGCGCCTTTGTACAATCCCTCGTCATCAGATTCTGGATACTGCCTGTATATTTTAGCCTGCAGAGAATCAACCATTGAATTGTCGGGGAAAACAGAACCAATAGAAAGTCCCAAAGCCTGAAGCTCAACTCTTGCCTCAGGAACCGTCATGCCTGAAAGATTAGGAACCAGTATCAAATCTCCTTCTGCATTCTTTATGTATTCCATATCTATAGCCGCACCTTTGTCAATTAATGTCCCCGGTTTTATTTCTTTGTTTTTATAAAGCTGACGGATAACTGGCGATTCGCTTCCGCGTACAATAATTTCGGAACTTTCAACCGGGATGCGTCTTCCGGGTTTGAGTCCAAATGCTTCTAGCTCCTCGCTCGCCATTTTGATGGGCAAACCCTCGAGATTAGGCATTTTAACCTGCTCGTTTTGCATCGCTTTTACGGTAAGGTAAATAACCCGACCTTCTTTAACAATCGACCCTGCATCGGGCTCTTGTTTTACAATAGTCCCTTTAGCTTCTTCACCGGTAGATGTTGAGTCAATAATCTTATAACTAACCGAGTAGTCTTCAACAAATTTATCGAGATCTTTTGCGTATAAGCCTTTGAAATCGGGAACCTTAACTGAAGAATCGTGCAAGGTGTATGAATCCATCAAAAAAACACATATAACCGTAAACAAAGCCACGGTTAGTGTTGCTGTAAATACATGCAACCAAAAAAGCCGTGTTTTTGCAAATTGCCAAAAGGTCATAGCGAAGCATGAAGCCGACTGCTGTTTGCCGATTTCTCTGCAAAAGTCATGATTTTTTCGATAAAGTCATACGGTTTATATCCGTTGATTGCACATTGGTGGAAAATACAGGTTGCCGGGGTCATTCCGGGCAACGAATTCAATTCGATAAAAATTACTTCGGTGCGTTCTTCCTCGTAAACGCGCACAAATGCATCAATGCGGCAATATCCCTGTACATTGAGAACGCGTGCGGCCCGTTCGAGCTCTTTTTTCACCTTGTCGGAAATGCGCTGCCGTGCTTGCTTATCAGCCGCATAGCGTGCGGGAGTGATGTTCTGTCCTTGCCCGGCAAGAAACTTTTCTTCAAGCGATAAAACTTCGCCTTCCGAAAGCGCTTCTGAGGCTTCAAACACTTCATAGCGAACAGATCCATCGGCTTCCAAATGTGTCACCATTCCACCGGTAATTTCTATGAATTTCGGGGCTCCATTCGACTGAATAAGAGATTCGACCAAAAACTGATGCTTGGAAGGAAATTCTTCCTTGGGTTTTATTTTCAATCGTTCCGAAGCCGCTGCATCAAGCTGCTCTTCTGTTCTGAAAATCAATTTCGTAAATGCTATGAAATCTTCATCGTTATGCAGTTTCTTCACTGCCGATGAGCAGCCATCGTCGACCGGCTTTGCTATAAGTGGATATCCGATGGCATTGGCATGTGCTAAAACGGATTTATTATCGGTTTGCCATTCTGTTTCGCGCACCACAAAATGTTCGGCGACAAGCATTCCGTTTTCCTTCAATATTTCGTTGGTACGGAATTTATCGATGGTAATGGCCGACGAATCGGCGTTCGAGCCATTGTAAGGCAGTCCAATTTTTACCAGTTCGCGTTGCAGTGCACCATCCTCACCAGGCCTTCCATGCAAGGCAATAAACACCTCTTGAACTTCTGCTGCTAATGCTTGATAATCGAGCTTTCGCGGAGCATTCAGGTTGTTGGTGTCGCCAAAATACTGTGTCAGTTCGCCGCATTCGCGAATGATTTTCAAGATGATTGGATGGGTTGAAAAGTGAAGAATCTTTTCACGGATATCGTCGGCATTGTCCTTCAGCATCAGGTTGATGGGAAGGGTGTACAATTCATGCGCATTGTCTGAGCCCGAAAGAAATACCGGAACCGGTTCGAACACACTGGAAGAGGACAACTTCTCGTACACATTTCTGCCGCTTTCAACTGAAATGTGGCGTTCCGAAGAATATCCGCCAAAAACTACGGCTATACGTTTACGGCTCGATTTAGATGTACGCAACGTGTGCATGGCTTCATCGAGTCGAGCCAGAAGGGTTTCGGCAATACCGCTGAATTTCATTTCTACCGTGCGTCGTCTTAGCGAAGTATGAATGATGTAGGTGATGAATTGCGATGGATTGAACCCAATTTCTGCTGCTTGATGAAAGAAAAACGAGGAGGGCATCATGCCCGACGTGGTATTCGGATCGTTTAAGTAAATGGTGCCGTCGGCCTTAATAAATCCATCAATGCGGGCATACACACCAAACCCAAGACTGCTAAATAAGCGGGCACAGGTTTCGCGGATGCGTTCCAGATCAGCATCGGGCAATTCGATGGGCGTAATTTTGCGCGATAAGCCGGGGAGATATTTTGATCGATAATCGAATACTTCCTTGCCTTTACGAATCTCGGTGGGAGGCAAACAAACGGGATTGCCTTGCATGTCTTCGATTACAATCGACGAAAATTCCTTGCCTTCGATAAAGCCTTCGAGAATAACCTCGGCTTCGGCATCGAGCGATTCGATGTAGAGTTCTGAGTGGGATCCATTGGCAAATGCATCCCGAATAAACGATTGTAAGGCATCGGGGTGATGGATAATTTGCCCATTTACACGAACCGGAATACCAATGCCTTCGCGGATATCGCAAACCGTGCGAATCCATTCGTTCTGCATGTGGGCATTCATTGCATTCCATGTGCTTGCATTGATACGCCGGATGAAAAGGCTTTTATCGATGGCTTCAGAAAGCTGGGCTTCAGATGGAGAATGAATGACGGAAACTCCGATTGACGAACCTTGTGTAGGCGATTTTACAACCAGCGGAAATCCAATTTGAGCTTCGGCGCTTTTGAGGATTTCTTCCGCATTTCGGTTTTTTAGCCAATTGCTTCGTTCTACTGTAAACCATGCCGGGGTTGGGAAACCGGCTTGTTCCATCAGTTTTTTCTGGATAACCTTGCTGATGCCAATGCTGCTTGAATAAATTCCGCTTCCGGTATACGGAATGTCGAGAAACTCGAGCAAACCTTGTATGCGACCATCTTCTCCGTAAGGCCCATGAAGACAGAGAAATGCCACATCAATGAGGTTTTTTAGCTCACTAGGCGAAACGATTCGACCAAGCTTCGCAGACTCGTGTTCGGCGTTGAGCTCAGGGAGCGACTCGGCATAGACCTGATATTCGCCATGGCTTTGTGGCAAAACGGAAGGATCGGGATAAAAATCGCGGATACTTCCCTTGTAAATGTACTGCCAGTCGAGCAGTATAATTTGATTGAAACTATCGATAAACAGCGGAACCGCTTCGAAAAGACTTTTATTCAGGTTATCGTAAACCGTGCGTCCTCCGGCGAAAGATATCTCACGTTCCTTCGACCTGCCGCCAAAGAGAATCCCGATTTTCAACTTCATAAAATGTAAATTAAATACTGCGTTAAAGCTAAACGCAAATCGAATCGTAAATTGTTTCTTTTTCGAGACTTTTCAAGAATTGTAGGTTAAAAAGTTTGTTAAAAGAAGAGTACGCATCGAAATTGGAAATATCTTGCAACTTGATTTAGGGATAAAACAAATGAAATTTAGAGCAGGTATATTATTAATGCTTTTAAATCAATTACTTATGGGGCAAAAAGGCTTGGAGCTTGGCCCTTGGGTGCAATACCAAAGCGTTTGGATTTTGAATGAAACCGATATGGATGCAGGCCCACAAATGGATTATAAAAATTCATTCAACACGGCTTACGGCATTCAGGCATCGTATGGATTTACCAAGCGCCATGGTATTCGAAGTGGTCTAATTCGGTCTGTTCAAGGGCAGTTATACACCACCGCCGAAGATTTTTTGGCATTGCCCGGTATAACGTATAAAACGGTTCTCGACTATTTCCAGATTCCTTTTCAATATCGCTATTCGGGCGATTTAAGCAAATCGAAATCGGTGTTTAACTTTACCCTCGGTCCGCAGCTTGGCGTTTTACTGAAAGCATCCGTTGATTCGCTCGTTCAAAATCAAGCTAATAATAGCGCACTAATTCAGGAAGGAATCAATGGCAGCCAACTGTATACAAAAACCGATTTGGGAATTCTTGCAGGAATTGGTTTTGCCCGCAGGTTTGGTGGAAGAATTACGTTTAAAACCGGATTGAATTTTTCGTATTCGATAAACGACATTGAAGTGGCCAAGTTCAAACCATTGAACCGCGGTGAAAGCCAAAATGCCACAGTAGGTGTTCATTTCGGATTGTTCTACCTCTTCCGTAAAATCGATTAATCGAGTCGTTTAATTAAAATTAGAATTTACCTCGCAATGGGCAAAAAATCGAAAAAAACAAAATCAGAACGCAATACCCTGTTGCTGGAAGAGGTAATGACATTTTTTAAACATGAGCCCCGTGCCTTGCACAATTACAAGCAGGTTTGCGCAGCTATTGGAATAGAAAACTCTGTCGATAGATTGCAGGTGCTCGAACTACTCGAGTCGTTAGTTCATCAGGGGCATTTAGCCGAACCCGAAACAGGTCGTTTTCGCTATGTGCATGTTGAAAGTAGTGCTGTAGAAGGTAAAATAGACATGACCAATCGTGGTGCTGCATACCTAATTAGCAGCGAGCTTGAGGAAGATGTTTACATACGCGAACACGACATGGGCAATGCGCTGCATGGCGATATCGTGAAAGTGAAATTGTATGCCCGCAGACGTGGCCGCAAGCTAGAAGGCGAAGTTGTGGAGATTGTTCAACGCGCCAAAACAGAGTTTGTGGGCATTGTGGAGCTTAGTCCGAAATTCGCTTTTGTGATACCCGATTCGTCGAAAATGCCTGTAGATATTTTCGTGGCACTTTCTGATCTGGGCGGCGCCAAACAAGGCGATAAAGTGGTAGTACAAATGCTCGATTGGCCCGAGCACGCCAAGAATCCTTCGGGCGAAATTGTGCGTGTATTGGGAAGGCCGGGCGAAAACAATGTGGAGATGCATGCCATCTTGCTCGATTACAATCTGCCCATCGATTTTCCCGAAGCCGTTGAGCGCGAAGCGAATGCCATTCCTATGGAAATTCCGGCCGCAGAAATCAAAAAGCGCAGAGACTTCCGAGATATCGTAACGTTTACCATCGACCCGATCGATGCTAAGGATTTCGACGATGCGCTCTCAGTGCGCAAGCTCGAAAACGGAAACTGGGAAGTGGGCGTGCACATTGCCGATGTTTCGCATTACGTGAAACCGGGTAGCTTGCTCGAAGAAGAAGCGTATAAACGTGCTACATCGGTTTATCTGGTAGATCGCGTAGTTCCTATGCTGCCCGAACACCTCTCGAATGGCGTTTGTTCGCTGCGGCCTAACGAAGAAAAACTCACGTACTCGGCCGTGTTCGAAATCGACGATGAGGCGGTGGTTCATAACAAATGGTTTGGACGCACGGTAATTCGCTCGCAACGTCGTTTTGCATACGAAGAGGCGCAATCGGTAATTGAAACCGGAGAGGGCGATTTGAAAGAGGAAATCCTCACACTCAACCGACTTGCACGGATTCTGCGTGCCAACCGTTTTCACCGAGGCGCCATTGCCTTCGATAAAGTCGAAGTGAAATTCAGACTCGACAAACAAGGCAAGCCGTTGGGCGTATATTTTAAAATTCAGCAAGAAGCCAACGAACTCATCGAAGAGTTTATGCTGCTGGCAAACCGCAGTGTGGCCGAGTTTATTGGCATGCATGGTCAGGAAGGTACGAAATCAAAGAATGCAAGTGCAGGTACAAAGCCATTTGTTTACCGCGTGCACGACAAACCCGATCCCGAAAAGCTGAACGAATTTGCCCGTTTTGCCAGTCAGTTTGGGTATAAATTGAAATTTCAATCTGAAGCCCAGATTAGCAGCAGCCTCAATCAGCTAATGGAGCAGGTAAAAGGCAAAGGCGAGCAGAACGTAATCGAAACGCTGGCCATCCGCACCATGGCAAAAGCCATTTACACCACCAAGAATATTGGGCATTACGGCTTGGCATTTAAGCATTATACGCATTTTACATCGCCCATTCGGCGCTATCCCGATGTAATGGTGCACCGCTTGTTGGAAGCATACATGAACAACAGTCAGTGGGAAGGACAAAGCGAGCTGGAGTTCCGCTGCAAGCATTCGTCCGACATGGAAAAGTTGGCATCCGAAGCCGAACGTGCCTCCATCAAATACAAGCAGGTTGAATTTCTAAAAGACAAAATCGGAGAGACCTTCAAGGGTGTTATTTCGGGCGTTACCGAATGGGGCATGTTTGTGGAAATCATCGACAACAAATGCGAAGGTTTGGTTCGCTTGCGCGACATGCAAGACGATTATTATTCGTTCGACGAAGAGAGTTACAGCATTGTGGGTAAGCGGTATCGCAAGCGTTACAGGCTGGGCGATGAAATCATGATTACCGTAAAACGCGCCGATCTGGTAAAGAAGCAGCTCGATTTTGCGATTTTTGAGGATGAATTATTCTCTGCTCCCAAGCCCATGAAGCCGGGTGGGAAGCGGAATAAGTTTCGGCGGTAGGTTCGAGATATGAAACAAGAAACAGGGATTCATCATAGGAAGATGCTCTGTTTGTGCAATGTTTTAGGCTATTCGTGCTGTGTTTTATCTTCAACCCAAATTGAACGTTAGAGGGCAAAGTGTTGCATTCTAACCATCGTTGACGCGTGAATAAACCTTGAAAAATCGTGCAATTTCAAAGCAGATACCCATGCATTTTCAAAATTGAATATAGTGTAATTTCAAAGTAGCGTGTAGTTCATTTTCAAAACTAATACCGATGCAATTTCAAAATAAATACCTGTGTAATTTCAAAGTATACTATAGTGTAAATTCAAAATAAAGTGTCGTGAAATTTCAAAATATACACCTGTGCATTTTCAAAATTGAATATAGTGTAATTTCAAAGTATAGAATAGTGTGAATTCAAAGTTATATATTGTGCAATTTCAAAATAAAAGCCTATGCAATTTCAAAGTAAAGCATAGTGTAATTTCAAAATATATACCCATGTAATTTCAAAGTTATATATAGTGTAATTTCAAAGTTGATTTGTATATTTGCATTGTAAAACAATTAAATATGGGCTCAAATCGCTTAATCAAAAAACAGATGGATGTTTACCTAAAAAAATATCCTGTTTTGGTCTTAACCGGTCCGAGGCAATCGGGTAAAACCACATTTCTAAAGGAGCAGTTTCCAAACTACACGTATGTTAATCTGGAAAATCCCGATTTGCGCAATTATGCTATCAAAGATCCGAATGGTTTTTTAACAGAACATTCGCGCTATGTAATACTCGACGAAGTGCAGCGTGTTCCGCATTTGTTTTCATACCTGCAAACCAAGGTCGATGACGATAACATTACCGGGCAGTACATTTTATCGGGTTCGCAAAACTTTCATCTCATGCGCAGCATTACCCAAAGCTTGGCCGGCCGGGTGGGCTTGTTTAAGCTTTTGCCTTTCGATATACAGGACATGGAGCAGGCCGGCTGGCTCAACGATGATTATGCGGTGAATCTGCAAAGAGGATTTTATCCTGGACTTTACGATCGCGATATTCCTTCCAAGGTTTTTTACAGCAATTACATCCAAACCTATGTTGAGCGCGATTTGTCGGAACTCATTCATGTGAAGGATCTAAAGCAGTTCCGAAATTTTATTTCGCTGTGTGCAGCACGTGCAGGGCAGTTGCTCAATCTGAATTCGCTTGCCAACGAATGCGGCATATCGCAACCTACGGCAAAATCGTGGATTTCGGTGCTCGAGACTAGTTATATCGTGTATCAATTGCAGCCTTACTATTCCAATTTCAACAAGAGGCTTACCAAGAGCCCGAAACTCTATTTTTACGATACCGGCCTCTTGTGTTTCTTGTTGAAGATTAACGATGCATCGAGCTTGAAAATAAGTCGGCACAAAGGAAATTTGTTTGAAAATTACGTGATCAACGAATACCTCAAACAGAACTACCACCGCAACCTTATTCTCGATTTCTGGTTTTGGCGCGACGCCGTGGGGCACGAAATCGACCTCATCTGGCAAAAATCTGAAAAGCTTAACCTGGTGGAGATTAAGGCTACCGAAACAGTTATGCCCGAGATGTTTAGAGGCTTAAGTTATTTCGAAAAATTCATTCCCGATTTAATCCAAAGCAAAACCCTTGTGCATACCGGTTTATACAACCAAAACCGAACAGCAGGCAGGGTGCAGAGTTGGAAAGAGATTTTGCAGGGTGAATAGGGATTTGTAAAGACACAGTTTGATTCCTTTTTGCAGATTTTCGCTATTTGCATTAACAAATCATTAAAAACACAAATGTGTATATTTGAAAAACGAAATTATGTCGAACATCCTGGAACATAACAAAGTTGTTTTGCAAAGCCTGTGCAAAAAATACGACATCAAGACCATGTATGCTTTTGGTTCGGCAACCACGTCAGATTTCAATGAGGCAAGCGATATAGACCTGTTAATTTCGTTTAAAGACATCCCATTTGATCAGTACACCGATAATTACTTCAATTT
The DNA here is from genome assembly GCA_046303595.1 of Bacteroidia bacterium. GTDB lineage: Bacteria > Bacteroidota > Bacteroidia > M30B66 > M30B66 > CAMCXT01. The sequence continues at coordinate 9,701 of JBKCFX010000489.1, read as the reverse complement.
GCACGAAGAACTCGAGCGATTGTTTAAGCGGAAAGTTGATTTATTAACTGAGCGGGCACTTTCAAATCCGTATTTCATTCGGAGTATAGAAAATACCAAGCAATTGCTCTATGCCGCATAAAATTGAGCTATACTTACTCGATATCTCCAATTCTATCGATTCGATTTTCGAATACCTTGACGAAGAGCGAAATTTCAATGTCTACGAAGCCAATAAACTACTTCGCCGCGCCGTTGAACGCGAACTTGAAATAATTGGAGAAGCTACGAACCGAATTATTAGAATTGACCCAACCATTGATATTTCAAATGCACGAAGGATTGTGGACCTCCGAAATTGGATAATACATGCCTACGACAATGTCGATAACGTTATAATTTGGGGAATCATTCATAAAGATTTACCCTTATTGAAAGTTCAGGTTTCTAATTTACTCCGGGAACATAATGGCTAAAAATTTTGGCAGCTCTACCAGATGGCATTAAAACGAAAAACCGGGATTCCTCACATGAGAAATCCCGGTTTTTGCGATCTATAAAGCCTTTCGCGCTCTTTTTTACCACGGATTGAAATCCGTGGTTATTGCAATACAATCTGCTTCACGGCAATAATCTCGTCCTGCGGATCGGTTATATACAACACATACAAACCATTGCCGCCCCAATTGCCCAGGTCTAAGGTAACCTCGGTTTGGGTAATGTTTTGGTTATACACCTCCTGCCCGGCGCTGTTGGTGATGCGCATGGTATAACCACCGAGGATGCCCACATTGCCATTGTTGATGGTAATTTGCGAACCGGCCGGATTGGGATACACCAAAAAGGTATTTTCCTGCGCCGGTTGCACCGCGGTAATGAGCGGGTTGATGATGAGGGTATCGGTGGTGCTTACCGAAACGCTTACCGTATCGTAAACAGTTTGGGTAACTGTTACGGTATCGTAAATGGTGAAGGTGCAGGCGTTGAGGGTGTAGAGTTGTTGCACTTCGTCGGGGGTGAGGGCGCGGTTCCAGATGCCGATGTCGTCGAGTAGTCCTTTGTACCATCTTGCTTCGCTACTATTAATACCAAACTCTTTTCCAAACAGGAAAGGCTGAGAAGAATTAGGATGTTGATAGTCTATTTCTTGCGAAATTCTCAAAATACCATTCCTGTATAGCCTTGCTATTGCTCCATCATATGTGTAAGTTAATAGTGTCCATGTGTTTAATGGGACTGTATCATTTGAAACAACCCCCGCATTTATGGCTCCATCATTTATACCGAATAAATACTGTCGATCAGGCGAATTATAATTATTTGTACCCTCGAAAACTCTAAAAGCTAAACCAGTTCCATTTTGAGTTCGAGGTTTACTTATCATAGTCCTTATACCACCAGTATTTGTAACAGAGCCTGTGTAGTCAGAAATTTCAACCCAACAATTTATAGAATAGCTATCAGAAACATCTAAAACACTATCGTCAGCAATTTCAATAAATTGACTCGTTCCATTAAATCGATAGGCTGAATTAGCAATTCCGAATCTATCAGCGTTTAACGTCGCCCCATTCACCGTTCCATCATTCCCATTTCCACTCTCATCATTCGCATTGCCGCAGAAAGGCCAGTAGCCAACCAAGCCGTTCTGTAAGTTGGCCGGTAATGGATTGCATGCGGTAGGCGGGTTTACAGGCTCGCCGGTGTAAAGGGCGGTGATTTCATCTTGGGTAAGGGCGCGGTTCCAGATGCCGATGTCGTCGAGTAGGCCATTCCACCCTCCACCACCATTAGGTTCTGCCCCACCAATCCGTGCTGCAACTCCGCTGGTATTCGGTATTGGATAATTTAATGTTTGCTCTCCATATATTTCTCCATTTCTGTAAAAACTTATAAGATTTCCCTGTTTGGTAATAGTTGCTAATTGCCAAGTCCCCAATGGGATTGAATCTGAAAGGATCCAAATGTTAAATGGTGGATTGACGTGAAATCCAATAGATTGATTGTACATAGCAAAAATATATTTTGAAGAATTTCCTGAAGAAAAACCCTTGTATAAGATATGTCCATTAGATTCACTTAGTGGTAATATCCAGGAGCTAATTGAAAAGTCAGTATTCTCAAGTAGTAAATTAGCATTATCAGCAATCGAAATATAATTTCCATTTCCATCAAAACTATACGCTGCATTCGCCACCCCAAACCGATCCTCCGTTAAGGTCGCTCCATTCACCGTTCCATTATTCCCATTCCCGCTCTCATCATTCGCATTGCCATTAAACGGCCACCAGCCAACCAAACCATCGGTAGGCAAATAGAACGGTAAGTTTTGTGCCGTGCTCGCTGCACAGAGGCTTAGGCTGAGCGCGGCTGTTAAAAATAAATTTGTTTTCATAGGGTTTTCTTGTGCATTGCCCGCCCTGCAATACGATTAAGGGTTAGTATAAAAAAATCAGCGTGGGACAGTTGCCTAATTGTCGTTGAGGGGGTCGAATCCCTGAGAACAGAATAGAACAAAGCCCACGCCTTTGCGCGAGCGTTTATGTTTTATCCTGTACAATTGAAGATTCTCAGTTTTCGGTGTCAGAATGCTAAACGCTGATGTTATATGTAAAATAGTTGTTTTTTAAATCATTCGGTTTTGTTTTACGGATTCAAAAATAGGGTTTTATGTATTAGGTGTGTAGTATGCGTGTTATGTTTTTTTGCAGCATGATGGATATGTAACAAATGAACCTCGGGATTCAGCCCGTGACGGAAAAGTAGCCCAAAAGGCTTCGTTCTGTAATAAAGCAAAGCGCTCTTCGATAGGAATTTCTGATTGGTATATTTACCTTTGCTCAACATGATGGCATTAAATCCATATCACGTTAATCTCATTCAGAAATTCTTCAAAACCCGGCCTGTAATGCGTGCCTGGATTTTTGGGTCATATTCGAGAGGTGAAGCAACTGACGATAGCGATATCGATATTTTGGTTGAACTTGATTACGATTCAAAAATCGGTTGGGAGTTTATTACCATGCAGCAAGAATTGCAGGATGCATTGGGAAAGAAAGTTGATCTTATTTCAGCGCGAGGCTTGTCTCCTTTTATTGGCCCGCACATCGAAGCCGAAAAGCAATTGATTTATGAACGTTTCGCTAAAAGACAAGGAGCGGATTAAACATATTCTCAGCGCTATTAAGGCTATCGAAGAATATACACATGGATTTTCAAAAGAATCTTGGAAGGAAGAAAAAATGCGGTATGATGCTACGTTGAGGCAATTGGAAATTGTGGGCGAGGCCTGTGTTCGATTATCGCCGGAATTTACAGAAAACCACCCTGAGATACCTTGGCATAGTGTTGCCGGATTTAGAAACATTGTTGTGCATGAATATTTCAGGGTCGATGAATTTTTAGTTTGGAATATTATCCAATATAATCTTCCGCTTTTAAAAGCAAGAGTAGAATTTTTGCTTGACTAAGCCACCATTCTTTAGCATCTATGCTATCCATAAGCATCGGGCTTCAGCTTCGTTCGTAGCGTAACTTCCTTACCATGGCTTTGCAAGCAACAATAACCGGCCAAGGCCGCACCATCTTGCTTAATCTCGAAAGAATCGCCTAATTTTGGCATTATGCCCGAGCCGGCTCTTCATTTACAAACCTTACTCAAAGCCCTCCCCGAAAAGCCTGGCGTTTACCAGTATTACGATGCCGAGGGTAAGCTTCTTTACATTGGTAAAGCCAAAAGCCTGAAGAAACGGGTAACGTCGTACTTTACCAAAGAACATTACGATTCGGGCAAAACCCGCGTTATGGTGTCGAAAATAAACGACATCCGCACCATTGTGGTCGATACCGAACTCGATGCGCTGTTGCTCGAAAATAACCTTATAAAAAAATACCAGCCACGCTACAATGTGGCGCTCAAAGACGATAAAACGTATCCTTGGATTTGCATCAAGAACGAGCGGTTTCCACGGGTATTTCCAACGCGAAAAGTTATACGCGACGGATCGGAATATTACGGTCCGTATCCCAGTGGCAAGGTCATGCACACCCTGCTCGATTTGGTTAAAAGCCTGTATCCGCGCCGCACCTGCAATCTGGCACTGGAGCCCGGCGCCATCGCCAAGGGCAAGTTCAAGGTGTGTTTGGAGTATCATATTAAGAATTGCCTCGGGCCCTGCGAGGGCTACCAGTCGGAGGACGATTACCGCGAAATGATTCAGGAAATCCGCCAAATCATTAAAGGGAATATTGGCGACCTTATTTCATTGGTTCGCAAACGCATGATGGACGAAGCAGCGGCTTTCCGTTTCGAAGCAGCGCAGGTATTGAAAGAGCGCATCGAATTGCTCGAGAAGTTCAAGAGCAAATCAACCATCGTAAATCCCGCCATCAGCAATGCCGATGTGTTTTCGATCCAAAGCGACGATAAAACAGCCTACGTAAATTACCTGCGTGTATTGGATGGATGTATTGTGCAGGGGCATACCATCGAACTGCGCAAACGGCTCGATGAAACGAATGAGGAACTCTTATCCATAGCCATTGGCGAGATGCGGCAACGTTTTCAGAGCAATGCTAAAGAGTTGATTGTTTCGCTCAAGCCCGATCTCGAAGATGAGATGTTGCAAATTCACATCCCGCAGCGCGGCGATAAAAAGAAACTGCTCGAACTGAGCGAGCGTAATGTTCAAAACTACATCCGCGAGAAGGAGAAACAACAAGAACTGGTAGATCCTGAGCGGCACACCAAACGCATTTTGGAGCAGGTTAAGAAAGACTTGCATTTGCCCGAATTGCCTCGCCATATCGAATGTTTCGACAATTCAAACTTTCAGGGCGCCTATCCGGTTTCGGCCATGGTGTGCTTTAAGGATGCGCGGCCCAGCAAAAAAGACTACCGACATTATAACGTAAAAACCGTTGAGGGTCCGAACGATTTTGCCACCATGCAAGAGGTGATTACGCGTCGTTACGGTCGATTATTAGAAGAACAGGGCGAACTTCCGCAGCTCATCGTGATCGACGGAGGTAAAGGTCAGCTCAGTGCGGCACTTGAAGCGCTCGAGGCACTCGGATTGCGCGGAAAAATAAGCATCATTGGCATTGCCAAGCGATTGGAAGAAATTTATTTTCCGGGCGATTCGATTCCGTTGTACATCGATAAAAAGAGCGAGAGCCTGAAGCTTATTCAGAACCTGCGCAACGAGGCGCACCGATTTGGAATTACCCATCACCGTAGCCGCCGCGACAAAGGCACGCTAAAAACCGAACTGCACGCGATAGCGGGAATTGGCAAAACCACAGCCGAGAAGTTGCTACTCGAATTTAAATCGGTAAAAAAAGTGCGTGAAGCGGCTTTGGAACAGCTCGAAGCACTGGTAGGAAAAGATAAGGCGGCGAAGTTGCTGGAATATTTTCGTTTGAAGGAAGCTAAGTAATTCAGGATTGCTGCATTCTGCGCACCGGTATCCAGGCCGCCAGTGCTGAAATTGCACAAACTGTAACAGCAACTAAGGTGAGATCGCCAAACTTAAAGTATACAGGATAGGGCTGTCCTTCTTGGATTAATACGAGTCCGAAACGATATTGCATATAAACCACAATGCAGCCGATAAGAACACCCGCGATAAGTCCTAAGAGTCCAATCAGTAAGCCTTCCGCAAAAAAGATTCGGCGAATTGTATTATGGGAGGCACCCATGCTCCGTAAGGTTCGGACATCATCCGATTTATCGACCAAAAGCATGGTCAAGCAGCCTGTAACATTAAATACCGCAATGATTAAGATGAATGTTAAAATGAGGTAAACTGCCCATTTTTCGGAATTGATAATTTTATACAGAAGCGCATGTTGTTCGAAACGATCTTTAGCGTGTAATTTATTTTGGGAGATACGTGTAATTTCAGATTTCACAAATTCAACATCTGCATTTGGATGTAGTTTTATTTCAAGCGAACTCAGCATTCCGTTTCGGTCGAAGATATTGGTTGCATAGTTGAAATTGATTAATACATACTTTAAATCGATTTCGGGCTGAATCTGAAATATGCCAATTGGTCTGAGCAGTCCGGATGAGAAAGCATCGGAAGGATTGAGGCTATAGGATGCGCCCCTTTTTGGTATGTATGCTTCTATGGGTTTATCGATGCTTCGTGTACCAAGTCCGAGTGAATAGGCAACGCCGCTTCCAAAAATTGCAGACGCTTCGCCGAAAGCGAACAATTGTGCATTGCCATCGACCACTGCTTTTTCGACTGTGCTAACCCGAAAATAAACCGAGTCTACACCTTTGAGTGTTGCAACACAGCGCGCATCACCGAACGTAATCAGGCTGTTTTCTTCAATAACCCTGCTGGTATGCTGAACCCCTTCGATGCTCTTAATTCGCTCGATTAGTGCCGTGTCATTTTTAAAAAAACGAGTGCTTTGTTGGGCTTCAATCTTAAGATCGGGATCGAACGTGTTGTATAAATCTACCACCCAATTTTCGAGTCCGTTAAATGCAGAAAGTAAAATAATAAGTGCAGCGGTACCTGTAGCAACACCAACTACCGAGATTCCTGAAATAAGATTAATCACATGAACCCGTTTCCGCGAAAACAGGTAACGGAATGCCATGTAAAACGTAAATCTCACGATTGTAGCAGCCGGTCTATGTTTTCGAAGTAATCGAGTGAATCGTCGATAAAGAAATCTAAATCGGGTACAATTCTCAACTGATTGCGAACCAACTCACCGAGTTTTCTGCGTATGTCGCTCTTCATAAACCGAATGGTATTTAGCAATTCGTCGGGCTTTTTTGCCTTAAACAAGCTGAGATAAACCCGCGCATGACTTAAATCTGGGCTTACGCGAACAACGGTTACGGTAATCATTGCCGAGCCAAAATGCATGTGGCTTTCGCGCTGGAAATAGATTGCCAACTCCTTCTGGATTAGCCTGGCGACCTTTTTCTGGCGTGTCGATTCTGTATGCGACATTGTTTTCTTTTTTGGATTGCAAAACTACCAATAATTCGACGATGTTTTATTCTGTTGCTTTAAGATGAGGTGAAAATCGAATTTTAAGGCTTAACTCGTGCAAAAACCCGCCAGGGATTGGAGGGGAAAGCCCGCAGCCGCGCGAGGAACGATGTGGGGCAAGGACTTGTACCGGAAAGCCCGCTCGTGGCGGCAAAAGCAGAAGAAACACATAGAATAAAAACCCTCAGCAAAACAAGTTTTGAACAATTGAAACAGGCCCCTGCAATCGAAGTATATTTGTATTCTTATGGCCGAACTCGATAACCGCATCCGCAAAAGACCGCTTCTACAAACACCTATTCAATCTGCCGAATTTCTGCAAGGGAAGTTGCCTCCACAGGCTACCGAAATTGAAGAAATGGTGTTAGGCAGTTTGATGCTCGACCGCGATGCTTTATCGAATGTAATCGATTCGTTGCGTCCCGAAACCTTTTATAAAACCGAACACCAGAAGATTTTCGCGGTTATCCATCAGCTCTTTAACCAATCGAAGCCGGTCGATATCCTCACCGTGGTGCAGGAATTGCGTAAATCGGGCGAACTGGATTTGGCGGGCGGACCAAGCTACATAAGCTTCCTCACCAACCGCGTGGGCTCTACCGCCAACATCGAATACCACACGCGCATCCTCAACCAGAAACACATTCAGCGCGAACTCATAAAGGTGTCTTCTGCCATCATTAATAAGGCCTACGAAGAAGGAACCGATGCGCTCGAACTGCTCGATGAGGCCGAAAAGGAACTCTTCTCGGTTGGGCAAGGAAATATCAAAAAGAACTTCGCCAAGATGAGCGACCTCATCGTGGAGGCGAAGAAGCAAATCGAAATTGCCGGGCAGCAACCCGACGGCCTGAGTGGCATTCCATCGGGCTTTACCGAGCTAGATCGCATGACGGCCGGCTGGCAACGCTCCGATTTGTTGATTTTAGCTGCGCGACCGGGTATGGGTAAAACTGCATTCGTGCTCGCACTTGCGCGCAATGCCGCTGTTGATTTTAAGAAGCCTGTGGCCTTGTTCTCGCTCGAAATGTCGCGTATTCAGCTGGTAATGCGTCTAATTTCGGGCGAAGCCGAACTAACCAACGAGAAACTGAAGCGCGGAAAGCTCGAAAACCACGAATGGCATCAGCTCGATACCCGTGTGCGCGAACTGAGCGAGGCACCCCTTTATATTGATGATACGCCAGCGCTCTCCATTTTTGAGTTGCGTGCAAAAGCCCGCAGGCTGAAGGCCAATCACGACATACAGATGATTATTATTGACTACCTCCAGTTGATGACGGCCGGTTCGGAAGTAAAAGGAGGTAACCGCGAACAAGAGATTTCGATGATTTCGCGTTCGTTGAAAGGCATCGCCAAAGAACTCGACATACCGGTTGTTGCGCTATCGCAGCTGAGTCGTAACGTAGAACAACGGGGCTCGTCGAAAGTTCCGCAACTTTCGGATTTACGTGAATCGGGTGCCATTGAACAAGATGCCGACATGGTAATGTTTATTTATCGTCCTGAATACTATCAAATTACCGAGACCGATGATGGGCGCTCTACAGCGGGTATGGCAGAAATTCATATTGCAAAACACCGGAATGGAGCATTGGGTGCTGTTACGTTACGCTACATTGGTAATTTGGCGAAGTTCACGAATTTCGATTCGGGCAGCCATGGTGGATTTGGCGCAGCTCCGGTTGCAGGCGGACCTTCGGGTCCAACAGGAGGAAGGCCGGGGGGAGGGATGACACCCAATACCGATTTTGATGCAGATTCGAATACCATCATCAGGGGGTCGAAAATGAACGACCAGGATCAATGGGATTCGGATGGCATGCCGTTTTAATTTTTTCGCACCTGTAAACTGAACTCCGTAAATTTACGTTGTAGAAATGATGCGATCGAAATTTAATCTTGTACTTGTTCTGTTTCTGCTTTGCGGCATTGGCTTACCATTGAAATCGACTTCGCTACTGATTCCAATGGATAAAAGTCAGCAGAACCATCTAAAGGCCTACGGAATTGCTTACTGGGTTTTGAAGCAGGAAGTTGAGATGCACTGGTTGCTCAATTACCGAGGTGGCAGTTTTCTGGTGAAGCATCTGAAGCCCATTGAGGATGAATGTGTAATTCGCGGGGTTAGCTATCAGATTATTGCCGATGCGCAGGCCAATGCCATTATGCAGGAAATTGCCTCACCCGAAGCGAACATGGATGCGGTGAAACTTGAGAAAGCGCCGCGTGTAGCTGTATATTCGCCAAAAGACAAAGCCCCTTGGGACGATGCTGTGACGCTTGTTTTGACGTATGCCGAAATTCCATATGATGTAGTGTACGATGAGGAAATCATGAGCGATAAGTTGCCGCTTTACGATTGGCTGCACTTGCACCACGAAGATTTTACCGGGCAATATGGAAGGTTTTGGTATGCTTACCGCGGGCAAAAATGGTATCAGGATCAACAACAAAGTGCCGAAGATATGGCGCGCCGTCTTGGATTTGGGAAAGTATCGGAATTGAAACTGGCGGTTGCCAAGAAAATCCGCGATTTTACCGTCGGTGGAGGTTTTCTCTTCGCGATGTGTTCGGCTACCGATAGTTACGATATTGCCCTTGCCGCCGATGGAGTTGATATTTGCGAAAATATGTTTGATGGTGATCCGGCCGATCCGGGCATGCAAAACAAAATCGACTTTTCGCGCTGCTTTGCAT
>JBKCFX010000488.1:0-9832 GCA_046303595.1 Bacteroidia bacterium | reverse complement strand
GTATACTTGACGCCTTTCTACGCAGACTCGAAGGGCGAAGTGAGCGCAAATACATTGGAACGGCTTCGTGCATTACGACCGTTTCGAAACATTATGCCGAAAAGATTTCGGGCTTTACCGGCGTTCCCGGTTATGTGGTTCAAAACGGTTTTTTTTCCGCCGACTATACCAATTATCAAGATTTGGAGCCATTCGATGAGTTTACGGTTTTGTATAACGGAATGCTCTATCCTTCTCAGCAAATCGAAGTGGTATTGGATGCCTTCAAGCAATTGGTCGATAAATTTCCCGAACATCGCAGCCGGATTAAGATGCGTTTCCCTGGCATTCTTTTTCTCAAGGATGTTGCGGCACGCGTCGAAAAGCTGATGCTGGGGTATGAAGATGTGTTGTGGATGAGTCCGCGTATACCGCGTTCGGAGGTGCTTACCATGCAGGCCAAATCGCACCTTTTGTTGATGATCTCACACCGCGATGCAAAGGGGATTCCTTCGAGTAAGATTTACGAATACCTTGGTTTGGGTAAGCCTGTATTGGTCTGTCCGGGCGATGGCGATGTGCTCGATGAAACATTTGGGCCATACGAACTTGGATTTATTGCCAATACAACCACAGATGCACGTGAGATTCTAGAAAAACACTTTACGGCATTTCTTCAACAGCGCAATGTCGTTGAAAATGCCGACCGAAACTACGCCTTAAAATTCACACGCGAAGAGCAAACGAAAGTACTTGCGGGCATTTTGGATAAGATTAAACCTAAGAACTAGGGATTAGTGCTGGTGCCCACCCGGCCCGTGCACATGTCCATGGGCAATTTCTTCTTCCGAAGCATCACGAATATCTAGCACGGCTCCTACAAAATGCAAGTCTTTTCCGGCAAGTGGGTGGTTGAAATCCATAACAACGAAATCGGCACCAACTTCTACAACAAGTCCTTGCATGTGGTTTCCCTGATCATCAACCATGGGTAAAAAATTTCCTTTGGCAACCATCTCGGTATCGAGTTCTTCACCGGGAGCAACAAATGCATCGATGGGAATACGAACAACGTTTTCCTGTGAAGCATGCCCATAGCCATTTGCCGCACTGATTTTGAAATCGAACGAAGCACCTGTGCTCAATCCATTTAGGTTATTTTCGAAATCTTCGAGCAGGCCTCCGGACCCAAACAAAAAGGTGAACGGATTTTCGGGAGCTGTTTCTTCAACCAGTTCCTCTGATTGAAAATTATTATCGCTCACGGTTAGGGTATAGTTAACGGAAACGACTTTGTTAGGTGCTATAATCATCAGGTAAATTTTATTCGGCAAAAGTAGTGCGAATACCAATGTAAATTACGCCGAAAGGTTAAATTTACATTCTCCGCAGCAAAGCATTGCTTATTTAATAATGTATTGATTTTTAGATATAATGCCTAAATTCCCCTCCATAGTTACCTCCAAATTACCTGCAGTTCAGACTTCAATTTTCAGTGTGATGTCGAAATTGGCACTCGAGCACAATGCCATAAACCTGTCGCAGGGCTTCCCCGGTTTTGATTGTTCGCCACAGTTAGTTAAACTGGTTGAAAAATACATGCGCAAAGGCCTCAACCAATATGCCCCTATGCCTGGAGTTCAGGTACTGCGCGAAGCGATAGCAAAGAAGACCGAAGAATTATATTCCATTAGCTACGACCCCGAGACAGAAATCACCATTACATCGGGCGCAACACAAGCCTTATTTACAGCAATTTCAGCATTGGTGCGCGATGGCGATGAAGTAATCGTGATCGAACCGGCATACGATAGTTATGTTCCGGCGATTGAGCTTGCGGGAGGGAAACCGGTTTTCTTTCAGCTTCATCCCGATACCTTCAGCATCAACTGGGTTGAATTTCAAAAGCTTGTAAATCAGCGCACGCGGATGATTTTAATCAACACGCCGCACAATCCTACCGGTAGCACATTATCGGCGGCCGATATGCTGAAATTGGAGAAACTAACCAACAAAACAGATATTGTTGTGCTCAGCGATGAAGTGTACGAGCATATTTTGTTCGACAAACTCGAACACCAAAGTGTTGCGCGCTACCCAAAACTTGCCGAACGCTCGCTAATTGTTTCATCGTTCGGAAAAACTTTTCACACCACCGGCTGGAAAATCGGCTATTGCCTTGGTCCTGCTAACCTTATGGCCGAATTCCGAAAAGTGCATCAGTTTCTTGTGTTTTCGTCGAACACACCGATCCAACATGCAATCGCCGAATACCTCGAAAATAAAGAGGCTTACCTGCAGCTTCCATCGTTCTACCAGCAAAAGCGCGATTATTTTATACAGGTCTTCGGTCAAACGAAATTCGGCATTAAACCATCTCAAGGCACCTATTTTCAACTACTCGACTACAGCAAAATTTCTAAAGAGAAAGACACCGATTTTGCTATTCGGCTTACAAAGGAATTTGGTGTTGCGTCGATTCCTGTTTCGGTATTTTACCATAAAAAAACAGAAAGTAAATTCCTGCGCTTTTGTTTTGCCAAGCATCAAGATGAACTCGAAAAAGCGGCTGAAAAATTAATCAGATTATGAGCAACGATTTAAATGTAACGCTTGTACAGACTAGGATACACTGGCAATCACCAGAAGAAAACATGGCGTGGTTTGGAAGCCGGCTCGAACAATTGTATGGTAAAACAGATTTAATCATATTGCCCGAAATGTTCACCACCGGTTTTAGCATGGAGCCGGGTAAATTTGCCGAGAAGCCCGAAGGAAAAGCCATGAGGTGGATGCAGGATATTGCTTTAAAATACCAGGCCGCGGTAGTTGGAACATTAATGATGGAAGAAAATGGAGCATTTTTTAACCGAGCCGTTTGGATGCTTCCCGGTGGGAACTATTATTATTACGACAAACGCCATCTTTTTCGCATGGCAGGCGAAAATAACCACTATAAATCAGGCGAGCGACGCTTAATCCTTGATTACAAAGGATGGAACATTTGTCCATTGATTTGTTATGATTTACGCTTCCCGGTTTGGTCGCGCAACCGCATTATTTCGGGAAAATACGAATACGACCTGCTGATTTATATGGCGAATTGGCCCGAAAAACGATCCTTTGCATGGAAATCGCTGCTCATCGCCCGTGCCATTGAAAACCAGGCGTATGTTGCAGGAATAAATCGTATTGGGAACGATGGAAATAACGTAATCTACTCAGGCGATTCGGTTATTCTAGATTACATCGGCGAGAAAATTTCGCGTACCGAACGCTTTGGTGATCGGGTCGAAACGGTTACACTGAAGAAAAGTGCTTTGAATGATTTCAGAGAACAATTCCCGGCAGGCATGGATGCCGACCGCTTTTACATCGAAAACTAGGTCATTACATTCACCAGAATGAATCAGCGATATTGGGGCTACACCTCTGCATTAATAGGCATATTGGCTATAATTCTGCTTTACACGGATGTAATCCTTCATCCAGATTCGTTTCTATTCGGCGCCTACGGAGATTCCGTTAAAAACTACTTCACCTTTGCATGGCACGTTCGATACGATAGCAATTGGCTTCATTTCGGCGGAATGAATTATCCTTTCGGCGACCATGTATGCTATACCGATGGGCATCCTATTTTTTCCCTTATTTTAAGGCATTTTGGCTTTGTAAGACAATATCCTGTTGGTACACTTAATATGCTCATGCTGCTATCTCAGATTTTGGGAATAATTTCTGTGTATTTGCTCCTGAAAGAACTGGGATTACAACGTTTCGTAGCCGCTCTCGGAGGTTTGAGCATGATTTGGATGCAGCCAACCATGTTCAGAATGCTCGGACACTTTTCACTGAGCCACGTTTGGGCAATTCCAATTGCGCTTTATTTACTCGTTAAATACTGGAACTCGTCCAAACCCATTTGGATAATATCACTAACAGCTTATTGCATCTTTCTGTTTTTTCTTCATCCCTATTATGGAATGATGGTGTCGCTTATTCCATTTTGCATGGGCATTATAGATCTTGCCTTAAATGCAATGTATCGAAAACCCTTGTTAAGATCAGGATTGTATATACTTTCCGGTGTTTTAGCTCCGGTATTTTATCTTTTTTTTCTGAAACTAACCGATTTGCACCCCGAAAGACCTGACAAGGCGTTGGGCTTTCTGATTCACACATCGAGCATAGACGACATCCTGGTTTCTTCACTTCCTCCGTTCAAACATTTTATGAGTCAAATCATAAAAGTTGAACGACAAAATTGGGAGGGCTCTGCATATATCGGATTGGCAACGATGCTCATTCTTGTAGTGTATGCCGGACTTCAATTGTACAGGTACAAAAAATTGCAATTTGATCCGAACAATTTTTTTACCCGATTATTGGGGGCAGGAATCATCATTCTTTTGTTCTCATTTGGATTCCCATTTAAATATGGATTTGAAGAATGGTTAACTATCGTTCCCTTCATTGAACAATTTAGAGCGCCGGGCAGATTTGCCTGGGTGTTTTTCTTTATCATCGTAAGTTTTGCGTTTTATATCTTAAACACATGGTGTATTGCACTATTTAAAGGTGGAAAGCCGCTTTTAGCATTTAGCTTACCCTTGCTTGTGTTTGGAGTTTTTATTGCCGAAGGATACGTTGCGCAAACAGGGATGGCTGCAAAAGCGCGAAAAAACAAAAACACCCTAACGGCAGAACCATCGAATGAAATTCGTACTGAATTAAACAAATTGAAAGGTCGAAATTTCGCAGCAATTATTCCTGTTCCCTTTTTCCATTATGGCACCGATTATCTGTTTCTTTCTTCAAATTATGGCGAACAAAAATTGGCTTATGAGTTATCATTTCATTCAGGAATACCACTGATGGCATCTTCAGATCCAAGAGCATCATTGATAGAAACAAGAGAAGTATTAAATTTTTTCTCTCCGCCACATTTCAATGCCTCCATTCGCAACAAATTACCTACCAACGCTCTATTGCATGTATACAATCAAAGTGGTCGCGAAGATGTACAAAACAACTATTACCTTCCCCGAAAGGTTTCTGAAATTTCGATGCAAAACAATCGATTAACCTATCAGAAATTGAGAAAAGCTATAGCCAACTTCGACACGTCCACAATTAAATCGTGCTTTTCAAAGTTCAGCAATTCAGATTTTTTTATTTCACTTCGAAAAAACGCCAATTCCGATAGGCAATTCAACGCTACAACAAAGCAGATTATTGAGCTCGATTCACGCCAGCTTACCGAATTTAGGCCAAAGATGGCTTATGAAGCAAGTGTAATGCTTTATGCAAAAGATATTCACCGGGCTTCGATTGATTTTTTCTTGGAAAGAATTAATGAAGATGTTAAGATTATCAAAAGAACGAACGTAAACGAAACCTATCACCATTATGGAGACAGCGCGCTTTGCGTTTTAACGTTTACAGCTCCAGATTCATTAGGCGAATATAAATTTACATTGAAGGGTACACCCGACAACAAATTAAACTACACGTACAACCATTTTTTATTGCGCGAAAAAAACGAACTTGTTTTGGATGTCGACAGCGCTTTGGGCAGTAAAAAGATTAAACGGATAAATAATTTTTCGGCAGTCTACTAGCCAATTGGGGGCTCATATCTCAAACGAAAATTCGCTCCCTTTACCAAGTTCTGAATTAATTTTCAGCATACCGCCATGCTTTTTAATGAAATCCTGCACAACTGTAAGTCCTATTCCGTGACCTTTCTCTTTTGAGGTTCCCAGCTTGGTAAAAGATTCTCCCGCTAGAATTTTATAGATGCTCTCTTCATCCATACCTACACCTGAATCTTTCACCATAAAGCGAACTACACCATCCAATTGTTCGACTTGTAAAATAATTCTGCCTCCTTCTGGAGTAAATTTCACTGCATTACTTAAAAGATTGCGAAGAATAAATTCAATCATGTTCTTGTCGGCATGAAACGAACCTCCTGCCGGAATACGAATTTCAAAATCAATATTTTTACTGCGTTGGAGCGAGGTCATGTTGCTCAATATCTTCCGAATCTCGGGAAAGTCAATCTTCACCGGTGTAAAATAAATTTGGTCAGACTGTGTCTTCGACCATAACAACAGATTATCGAGCATATTCAGAGCCAAATCGGCACGTCGACTTAATTCGCTCAAAACAGTACGCGTGTTTTCATCGTGTTGATAGCCTTCAATCATTTTAATCCCGGATCCAATTAAAATGAGCGGACTACGCACATCGTGCGACATTATCGAAATCATCTTATCGCGCGTTTGAATGGTAGCATTGAGAATTATATTGTTATCATTTAATACATGCGATTGATTGAGTAATTTATCTTGAATACGCTTACTGATAAGCAATACAAAGATCATTTCGATACAAATAACCAGTACAGCTCCAGACAAATTCATAGCCCATTCGAACTTTAATTCTTCACGCGACATTGGCGGAATCAGGTCCCAGCGAATATCACTGATATTCAATACTAAAAACCAAGCAAAAACAATCGATGCTAAAATATACCCTAACTTACGCTCCTTACTCTGAAACACAATAAGTGTACTCATCAAAATAGGCCCAAAAAATGCAAGAATAAACGTCTCGAGACCAATCACACACTGCAGTACCGAAATATTTGCTGTTACAACAAAAAGGTTGATACATTTCGATGTCGCAGGATAACCTTTTTTGAAAATAAAATAGGCGATAATCGTATGCGGGAAAAGTAAAAAATTGATTTTGGCTTGCAGGTAATCGCCTTTCAAAACATTCACAAGCCCATATAACACAGCGAAAATAGCCACAATACTGAGAACGATTAAATGCAGTTGGTTGCCCTTATCAACCAAAATATCTTCAGATGATTGCGCAGTCTGTGTTTTTTGTTGTGAAACTTCTGACATGAATACTGCCTCTCAGATTGATTTTTAATTTATTTGAACGTTGTGCACACAATAGTCTGAATATTTTTTTGATTTTTACCCCAATCGAAAAATAAAAAATGTGAATATTCGCAAAAAAATCAATTATGCGGTTAACGCTAACGAATGATTATGTTATTCCCAATCGCCAGTTTCCCAAGTGGTAACCTCCATTCGATTGATTTGGTTTTGATAGCACGTAAATTACGCTTGCAGCGGATGGTACTTTTTTTCTCGACATTGTTGCTTAATAAACATTGAAGACACACAAATACAACATCTTATTTTTCATTCTCGTACTTTTGGGCGGGGTACTTAATGCTCAGGTTCGCATAAAGATTCTTGATGAAGAAAGCGGAGAACCGCTGTTCCGTGTAATTGCAAGCGAGAATAAGAAATTTCTTGCCTATTCGGATATCGATGGTGTAATCCAATTGGAGAAAAGAATTTCGGGAAAGAAGCAAATACAGCTTGGCTTGTTCGGTTACCGCGATACACTGATTCAACTAAATGAAGGAGCCGAATCGGAGCGCATCATTCTATTATCGCCCAACCGAAAAACACTGAATACGTACGTTGTTAGCGGCAATAAATACATCCAACCACTAGAACTGCAATCGGTTAGCATTGATGTAATCAAAGCCGAGGACTTGAACCGAAAATTCACTACGAATCTTGCCGTTGCAGCCGAACGTATTTCGGGCGTGAACATTCTCGACGGGCAAGCATCCATTCGCGGCGGTAGCGGGTATGCCTATGGCGCAGGCTCGCGTGTTTTGCTCGTGGTCGATAATCAACCGCTCCTAACGGCCGACCGCAACGACATCAAATGGAATTACCTTCCGCTCGAGCTTACCGACCAGATTGAAATTGTAAAAGGTGCATCATCGGTGCAATACGGAGGCTCGGCATTGAACGGCGTAATTCATCTCCGTACGCTATGGCCCGACTCTGTTCCTGAAACACGAATCAATCTCTTTCATTCTGTAATTCCCGAAATTTCGGGGCCTGCAAAACCCTGGTGGGGCGACACATTGCCTTTGCAAACCGGGATGAGTTTTGCGCATCTCCAGCGTTTACCGGGAGCCGTAGATTTTGTAATCTCAGGAAATTTCCTGAATAACACCAGCTGGCTCGATGGCGAATACGAGGAACGCCGGCGCATGAGCATGAAACTCCGCAGAAAATTCGGAGCCAGTAAGCGCTTAACTATTGGCTTAGACGGAACCGTAATGCATTCCAAAACCGGCTTTTTCCTATTCTGGAAAGGCGACAGTACCAATGCCTACCTGCCGTTTGCGGAAACCACCAAACTCGACTTCAACGATATGTGGTTAAACATCGACCCTTGGCTAACCTATACGGATAAAGCAAATGGAAGACACTCGCTCCGTATGCGGTATTATGCAACACATCAAAACGCATTCACAAGCTGGACACCTGCTACGCACCTATTCAATGGCGACTATCAGTACCAGCGGCATTTGATTGCCGGAATCAATATCAACACCGGTTTATCAGGAAATTATTTCCGCTTTTATGATGATGGTTTGGGTGGACGCCATTCGGGGAATTTTGCCGGTGCATACGCACAATTCGACAAAGAACTCGGCCGCTTTCAATTGTCGGCAGGATGGCGCATCGAGCTTTTTAAACTCGATTCACTCATTAGCCGATCGATTCCGGTGCAACGCTATGGCGTAAATTATCGTGCTGCCAAAAACACCTACCTGCGCAGTTCGTTCGGCGAAGGGTTCCGCTTTCCATCTCCGGCAGAGCGGTATGTGAAATACAAAATCGACATCATCAATATATATCCAAACCCCGATTTGCAGCCCGAAACTGGCTGGAATGCCGAGCTTGCCGTTAAGCAAAAATTTGCAAAAGACGACTGGGCGGGCTATCTCGATCTGGCGTTTTTTGTAACATCGTACCAAAACATGACCGAGTTTTCGTTCGGTAAATGGGGACCACAAACAGACCCATTGCTGGGATTGGGTTTCAAAAGTATCAACATTACGAAAGCGCTCATAGGCGGCGCGGAACTATCTGTCTTTACGGAAGGAAAAATCGGAGGGCACGACATATCTGTAGTTGGAGGCTATACCTATATCAGCCCGGTCGATTTAAGCCCGGTCGATACGCTTCAGCCACCGGACCAACAAATTAAAAACGATTCACTCAATCAGCTAATTCCTTTTCTACAGTATGCCATTCAGACTTTTGATACCATGAACGTATCGCAGAGCAATCCGGTATTGCGTTACCGCTACCGCCACATGTTTAAACTCAATGCCGATATTGGACTGAAAAACGGGATCTCGTTTGGCGCTGGTGTCCGTGCTTACAGTTTTATGGAGAAAATAGATCCGGTGCTGGAGATTTTTGTTCCCGATTTGGGCACCTTTCGCAAGGATGCACCGCGCTTCAATGCCATATTTGATGCCCGAATTGGTTATACATTTCGCGAGAATACCCGGCTAAGCCTCCAGGTAATGAACCTCACAAACGCATTCATGACCATTCGTCCAGCAAAACCCGAAAGTCCGCGCATGTTCATTGTGCAGCTCAATACAACGTTTAAATACCGAAAAGGCTGGGCGAAACGTGGAAAAGAGGCAATCAGGAAAATAGCACATTTCTAAACAAAAGAAGATTGAAATAAGGGTTGAGGGTGAAAACGCAGTGTGTTGAAGTATAATTTTAACCGCTGGATGTTGGAAGCTCCGAAATACACCGATCACCCCAATCGAAAATCGGCTATAACCGGGCAATGGTCGCTGTGTTTGGCTTCCGGTAAAATTATTGCTCGTTCGATGGTATCCGAAAGCGTTTCGCTCGCACAGATGTAATCGATTCGCCAACCCAAGTTTTTAGAACGCGCGCCTGCTCGGAAGCTCCACCAAGTGTAATGG